>DATGSY010000062.1:0-5851 GCA_035302125.1 Atopostipes sp. | reverse complement strand
ACGATTATCACCATCCCTTTTGTTTTATATTATTTATTGGCAGATGGTGCACATTTCAAACAATCGGTATTAAAAATTACACCGACGCGCATCCGTCCAACGATGATTAAATTTATTGAACAATCCAGTGAACAAGTGGGTGCGTATGTTCGAGGAGAGTTAATGGTGGCTGGTTCGGTGGCGATTATGTTTTATATCGGATATAAAATTATCGATATGGATTATGCATTAATCCTATCGCTTCTTGCAGGTGTTTTGAACTTGGTGCCATACATCGGATCGGCGCTTGCTGCAATTCCTGCTTTGATTATCGGAGCTTTTGTGTCTCCATTTAAATTACTGCAAGTCATTATTGTCATCGCCATTGAACAGACGCTTGAAGGACGAGTGGTCATCCCACAGATTTTAGGAAATCGACTAGAAATTCATCCATTAGTGATTCTCTTTATTTTATTGATTTCTGGTAGTCTATTTGGGTTCATGGGATTGATTTTAGCTGTTCCAGGATTTGGCGTATTGCGTGTCATTTGGAATTTATTCTTTGAATGGCTAAAGAACAACTTTGATTTATACGAAGAAGAGCCGCCAAAACAAGAAAAGATACGGGAAGAACCTAAAGTATAGAAGGGGATGAATGAGCGGTTAAATTGGAATTCTTAACGTTTAATCAAGAATAAAATAAAAAATCATAAAAAATATCTCGATTTGATTTAAAATTTTACTTTTGATATAGTGATAGAATGTATTGTCTACCGAATAAAGCCTGATAGGAGGGGTATCGTGTTTTCGCAAACTTTTCAAAATTTAAATAAAGAAAAAAAAGAAAGAATCATTCATGCGGCTTTGACGGAGTTCTCAGAAAGACCGTTTAATGAAGCTTCCATTACGAATATTGTAAAAAACGCCAATATTTCTAGAGGAAGTTTTTATCAATATTTTGGGAATAAAGAAAAAATATATGAATACTTAGTTTATTATTTATATAGTAAACATCGAGAAGACTTAGTGCAGTTATTAATTAAAAATTCTGGGAATCTTTATACATCATTTATGGAGTTTTACGACCACTATATTGATGAAATTGTAAACTCAGAATATTTTGATTTTTACAAAAATACATTTATTTATGTCAATCATCATTTGATTGGGCAAGAAGGCATCCTCAGCTTATCAAATCAATCTTCAGAACGAAAAGAACAGCAAGAGCAATTTTTAAGTATCCTGAACACGGATAATTTAAAAGCTGAATCAAATAAAGAAGTCCTTGAATATATTTATTTCATTATAAATACAATCCATCACATGATTATTGATGGGTTTATTAATGATCTTTCTTTGGAAGATATTAAACAGAGAAGTTTCCGCGCGGTAGAATGGCTTTATTATGGTATTCAAAATGGAAATCAAGAAGGAAAGTAGATGGTAAAAGTATGAGGCGAATAGCTAAGATGTTAAACCCAGGACGTATGTTCTGGTTATTTATATTTATAGTTGTTCAAGCAGTCTCTATGTTGGCAATCCCGACACTGGCAGCAGATATTATTGATAATGGTGTCGCAACAGGAGATATTAACTATATTTATAGATACGGTGCTCTTATGGTAGGTGTAGCACTTATTGGATTTACGGGTTCATTGCTGAATGTTTATTTTTCAGCTACTGAATCACAAGCCGTTGGTGCGAAATTGCGAGAAGCTTTATTTGATAAAATCATGTTTTTCTCAAATGAAGAAATCGATCATTTTGGAACCTCCACATTAATGACTCGTACTACTAGTGATGTATTGCAGATACAGCAAGTCGGTATGTTTGCAATACGTTTTTTATTGTTAGATCCTTTAAGAATTATTATTGCGGCCACTTTAGCGTTTATGAGAGAGCCGCAACTGTCTTTTGTATTTTTAATTATTGTTCCGATCTTACTGGTTTTAATTGTATTGATTTTAAGAAAAGTTAGCCCATTATTTAGATCTTTGCAGTTAAAAACGGACCGATTGAACCGAGTTTTCCGGGAAGGTTTAACCGGTATACGTGTCATTCGTGCATTTGATCGAGAGGATTATGAAGAAGAGCGTTTTGATGAAGCAAATAAAGATTATGCGGATACCTCAATATATGCGCATATTTATATGGCTTTGCTTAACCCAATCATGATTTTATTAATTAGTGCGACATCCATCATGATTATCTGGTTCGGTGCAGAATTAATTAGTGTCGACCAAATGGCTGTCGGGAATTTAATTGCCTTTACTTCTTATGCAGCGAATATTCTGATGGGAATTATGTTTTTATCTTTAATCATTACAATGCTTCCACGAGCACAAGTCGCTGTAGAGCGTATCTTTGAAGTGTTGGATACACCAAATACAATTACAGATGATAAACATTCTGTTTCATTAGAAGAAAATGTCGGAGATATTACTTTAGAATTTGAAGAAGTTAATTTCCGATTCCCGGGTGCTGAAGAGTTAGCCTTGGAGGATATCTCATTTACTCTAGAAGACGGAAAAACTTTGGCCGTCATTGGGGGCACTGGGTCTGGTAAATCGACTTTAGCGAACTTGATTCCGCGATTGTATGATATAGAATCAGGATCGATTGAAATTAATGGTATCAATATAGAAAATATGTACCAAAGTGAATTACGTCGATTAATCGGTTTTGCGACACAGAATGCAGTGCTGTTTTCTGGAACGATTCGTGAAAACTTGAGATATGGGAATAGAGAAGCAACGGACGAAGATCTATGGCATGCACTAGAAGTGGCACAGGGGTATGACTTTGTTGCGAACCTTCCTGGACAATTAGATGCCAAAGTAGAGCAAGGCGGTTCGAACTTCTCAGGCGGACAACGTCAGCGTTTGAGTATTGCCCGTGCGTTGGTCACGGATGCCAGAATCTTAGTCTTTGATGATTCCTTCTCAGCCTTGGACTTTAAGACGGACGCAAAATTACGTGCTGCATTAAAACCAGAAACGGAAGACAAAGCCGTGCTAATCGTCGCTCAACGAATTAGTACCGTCGTTGATGCCGATGAAATTATCGTTTTAGATAATGGTGCAATTGTTGGCCAAGGGACACATGAGGAATTAAAAGAAAATAATACAGTTTATCAAGAAATTATCGATTCACAAATGAAAGGAGAGGATATTTAATGGCGAAAGACCAAAATGAAACCCCAGCTCGTGCACGAAAAGCGAATGATTTTTGGGGAACAGTTAGACGGTTATTCCGTTATATGTCCAATCGTAAATGGGGATTAGTCGCGACAGTTTTCTTTGCAACAACTACCGCACTTATTTCCGCGATAACTCCTGGAATATTAGGTCAAGCGACAACCGTCATTTTTGATGGCTTTACAGAAGGAATGGCCTTGCGAGAAGCAGGTGAAGTGGTTGAGGTACACCCAATTGATTTCGATGCCATTCGAAGAATCGTGATCACTTTAGCTATTTTATATATCTTGCAAGCAATTTTTAGATATGCGCAAGGTTATGTCACAGGAGTTGTTGCTCAACGCACGGTCTATGACTTAAGAAAAGACTTAAAAGCGAAATTAGGCAATCTGCCGATTGAATATTTTGATACACATTCTGTTGGGGATATTATGTCGCGAGCAGTCAATGATATGGAACAAATCGCAAACACCTTACAACGTTCACTGGCACAGTTCGTCATGGCCGTTGTAACATTTATCACGGTGCTTTTTGCTATGTTAGCGGTAGATTGGAGAATGTCTTTAATCGTCATTGCTAGTATTGGATTAAGTGCTCTTTTCATTGCATTTATTGCACCGAAGTCTCAAAAACAATTCTCAAATCAGCAAAAAGCCGTTGGTTTGTTAAATGACCGAGTCGAAGAAGCTTATGCAGGACATACAATCGTCCGCACGTACAACCGTGAACATGAAGAAATTGAGACATTAAAAGAGCGAAGCGATCTGTTGTATGACGCTTCTTGGAAAGCTCAATTCTACTCAGGGATTATGATGCCGGCAGTTAACTTTGCCCGTGACCTTGGAATCTTTGGAATTACACTATATGGAGGATTCGGGGTATTGAATGGTACGGTTCCTTTAGGAAATGTTCAAGCCTTTATTCAATACGTGAACCGATTCTCGCAACCGGTCCGGCAAGTCGCGCAGTTAGCAAATAACATTCAAGTAACCATAGCTGCATGTGAACGGATCTTTGAAACTTTAGACGAAGAAGAAATGCAAGATATCACGTCAAACGTCGAACCTAAAGAAGATACACCATACTTAATCGAATTCGATCATGTCCAATTCGGTTATGGCAACGACGATTTATTGATGACCGACTTCAATTTACAAGTTGAAGAGGGTGAAATGATTGCCGTTGTTGGTCCAACTGGAGCTGGAAAGTCCACGTTGATCAATTTACTTGAACGTTTTTATGATGTGAAAGGCGGAAGTATTCGTTATAATGGGACAGATATCCGTGATTTTGACCGGAGAGAATGGCGTAAAAAGTTCTCAATGGTTTTACAAGATACATGGTTATTTAATGGAACCATTTGGGATAATATTGCATATGGAAATCCAAACGCGACAAACGAAGACATTATAAGAGCTTCTAAAGCTGCTTATGTGGATGAATTTGTCCGCCGCCTACCTCGTGGCTATAAAACAATCATCAATGAGGAAGGTACGAATATCTCACAAGGGCAAAAGCAATTAATTACCATTGCTCGAGCTTTCCTCGCCAATCCGGAAATTTTAATCTTAGACGAAGCGACCTCTTCTGTTGATACACGTACAGAAATTCTGGTCCAACGTGCGATGGAGAATGTGTTGGAGGGACGAACAAGTTTTGTCGTCGCTCACCGTTTATCAACCATTCGAGATGCAGATAAAATTGTTGTGATGAACCAAGGAGATGTTGTTGAAATTGGAACGCATGATGCATTGATGGAGAAAAATGGATTTTATGCGGAGATTTACAATTCACAATTTGCATCAGCCGATGATTTAGTTTTAGCATAAAAATATAAAATGAGCGAACTCGACTTTTTGTTGAGTTCGCTTTTTGCATATCGAGTATAAATTAAGTAGATTTTGAGGTTCTAGACTTTAATTGAAATATTGTCCAATGATACTACTTTATTAGACATCAACTGAAATATTGTCCAATACCACTATATGATTAGACATTAATTGAAATAATGTCTAATGCTATTACTTTATTGGACATTAACTGAAATTTTGACTAAAGATTTTAATTTACTCGTCATGAAACAAAAATTTGACCAATAAATAAAATATATGCTGATAAATTCACGAATCCACCAGCATATTTTTGATCTATTATTTTATTCTAAACACTCTGTGCTTACACTCACTCCGCCATTACGGATGCGAAGCAATCATATGCAATTTTCCTTCAAGTTCCCAATTCTTCACTTGATTTGGAAGGATGAAATGATCGCCTTTTTCAACAGGGTATGTGCGGTCATCCACTTTTAAGAGACCGTCCCCATCAATCACACTGACTAACGTATAGTAAGAAGATTGTTCAAAAGATGTTAGTCCTTCAATTTCCCATTCGTAAACGGAGAAGAAATCATTCGACACGTGAGTCGTTAAGCGTCCATTTTCAACTTCTTTTGTTTCTGGATCTACAGGATTATCTTCGGATGGAACAGTCGTCACATCAATGGATTGCTCGATGTGCAATTCACGGAGGTTTCCTTCATCATCCACACGATCATAATCATAAAGTCGGTAAGTAGTATCACTTGATTGTTGAGTTTCAAGGACCATTACACCGCTGCCTAATGCATGAATGGTTCCGCTCGGTACATAAAAGAAGTCGCCAGCTTTCACTTCAAC
>DATGSY010000061.1:0-2244 GCA_035302125.1 Atopostipes sp. | reverse complement strand
GGTGTACATGGAGAACTTGCAGGATTCAATCTGCCAAAAACAAACCAGTATTCAAATGTAGATGATCTCATTAATGCCTATGAAGCTCAATCAAAAGCATTGAAGGAAGAGGCGAGTAAATTAACGGACGACGCTTTATTAGAAGAAGTTGAAGGCTTCTCTGGAAAACTACCGCGTGGTCAATTATTACGTGCTCTTATTGATCATCAAACCCATCATAGGGGACAAATGACCGTTTTACTACGACAAGCTAGTTTAAAAGTTCCACCAATAATGGGTCCGACAAAAGAAAGGCATTGAAAAAATAAAAAAGTGGTGAGACATCACTTACTTCTCACCACTTTTTTAGCTAAAAAGCTTTCCCTGATTTACGTCTTCTACCATAAAAAGTCAAGCAGTTTTTCATTAAATAAATTTGTATCAATATTACAAGCTTCAGCGTCTAAACCGTATTGCCAGCCTATAACTTGCGAATTTTCTGGGGCAACCGGATTATAATCTGGAGCATCTTCCTCTGTCGTTATTCCTTCTTGCGGATATGCCGTCCATACGATTAAATTATTTTGAACATCTTCGGCTAATTGTAAAAAGGAATTGTTAAGTTCACTATCCTCATTAAATACCCCGTAAACTGCTGGCTCATACTGAGAGTCGTTTACTACTTCATACCAACCTTCCATAAAGGATGAGTCTACAGGAAAATCAGGTTCAATATCAACGAAAAGTGCAACACCTTCAGGAATATCTAATTCCCTTGCCATTTCAATCGCCTGCTTAGCATGTTCTACACCATGATCATATCCAGTTGCATCGGTTACTAAATTGTAAATGACTAAAATTTTTATATCATTTTCGTGTAAATAATCAATTTCTTCTTCATCTAATGATTCGGAAACACCGTCTATTTCACCTAAATATCTTCCCCAAACTTTTGGATCGCCAAAGTTGTCATTAACACAGGCAAGCATGTCACTCGTAGTATAGCTCGCTGAATCAACACCCCATTCAACGGCAATATTATCACTATCGTTTCCGTTTTTCTCTTCTTGCCCAGGGCTTTCATTGTCACCTTCTGAACTTTCGTCACCATTTAACATATTTATAAATAATGGGACGACTAATAAAAGTACTACCATGAATAAAACGAATAATTCAATTCTAGATTGTCTCATCATGGTCCTCCCTTCACTAGTAAACTACTAAGTGAAGGGAGATCTTGTGTAGGCAGAAATGTCGTATATCTGATAATTTTATAATTTAGTTTGTCTTACTAAATTATTTAGCTCTTCAGCTAATCTGGCGAGTTCATCGGAGCTTTTCGCAACTTCTTCCATCGATGAGCTAGTTTGTTGTGTCGTCGCAGATGTTTCTTCAACGCCTGCAGCTGCTTCTTCAGAAATGGATGCGATGTTCTCAACCGATTGATTCATTTCATCTGTGCTTTGAACGATAGTTAATAGTTTATTAGAAACTTGACCCATATTTTCAACCATATCAGTAACAGCATTATTGATTTCTACAAATTTTCCGCCTGTTTCTTCAATTTGTGCTGTTCCGCTTTCAACTTCGGCATAACCTTCTTGTAATGATTCAGTCACGCTGCTAGATTCTGATTGAATATTTGTTACGATATTCGTTATGTCCGCAATTGAGCTAGATACTTGTTCAGCAAGCTTTCTTACTTCATCAGCAACAACCGCAAATCCTTTACCGTGCTCACCTGCTCGAGCGGCTTCGATTGCTGCGTTTAGTGCAAGTAAATTTGTCTGATCAGCTATATCTTGAATCACGCTCACTAAGCTCGATATTTCTTTTGTTTCTCCATCAAGTCCATTTACTTTCTCTACTGATTCTTTAACAATGTCATTAATTTTTCTCATTTGGAGTCTTGATTGCTCCATCAATTGTCTACCTTCATTCGTAATGCCAAGGACATCATTAGATTGTTTAACAACTTGGTCGGCGTTTTCGTTTAGTACACTAATATCTCCTTGGAATGCTTGCATTGTTTCAGATAAATTCGTTGCACTGTTTGCTTGGTTTTCAGATCCAGAGGCTAGCTCTTCCATTGTTGCTGATACTTGTTCAGTACCATATTTGACCTCATTGGCCGATTGAGACAACTCTTCACTATGGGCTGATAATGTTTCTGATGTATTTGCAATATTGGAAATCAAATCTCTAAGCCCACTTTTTAATGAATTGATTGACTCGGCTAACACACCTGTCTCATCCTTGGATTTT
>DATGSY010000060.1:0-2049 GCA_035302125.1 Atopostipes sp. | reverse complement strand
CGAGCTCTGCATATTTCTCTGTTAAAATATCTGCTAATTTATAGTTGATTACGGTATCTTCATACGCACATTCGTATTCTGAAATTTCAACCGTTGTGCCATTGGCTTGGCTAATCCCTTTGACCATTTCAATGGCTTTTTCACTGACTTCTCGCGCATAGTCCATCGTTGGTGCACGGAAGTAGTACTCTAATGAAGCGTAGTCTGGAATCACATTCGCTGCATCCCCACCGTCTTTAATCACGCCATGAATGGTTGTGTTTGGTTTAACCATTTGACGCAAGAGATTGATTTGCACATAGCTCATCACGGCGGAGTCTAATGCTGAAACGCCATCCCATGGACTCGCTGCTGCATGGGCGCTTTTTCCGTAAAACTCAAATTTCAAAGGCACTAAAGCATTCGAGCGAGAACCTACGCCATTTTCATTGCCAGGATGGACCATCAAAGCGACATCCACATCGTCAAAAACGCCTGCTTCAGCCATAGAGACTTTCCCACCAAAATTCTCTTCGGCAGGTGTTCCAACAACCAATACTTTCCCACCATATTCATCAATAACAGCTTTTAATGCTTCTCCAGCTGCAACACCGATGGCAGCAATCAAGTTATGGCCGCAACCATGCCCGATTTCAGGTAAGGCATCGTATTCACACATAAAAGCAATCGTTGGACCCGTTTTTCCTGCGTCGTAAGTGCCCAAAAAACCGGTAGGAACGACATAGCCAGATTCGGTTTCAAAGCCTGCTTGTTCTAAATAGTTGACGAGCAACTCCATCGATTTAAACTCTTCGTTTCCAATTTCTGGATTCTCGTATAACGTTTGTACGATGTTCATGTAACCGTCTAGATTATTTTTGATTGAATCAATGATTGTCTGTTTTGCGTCCATTCGATTCTCACACTTTCTATATACTGAATACTCTTATTCGTCTACTTCGATAGCATCTCTTGATAACTCAACAGCTTCTTCGTGCCATTGTTCAAGATTTCCATTTTCACGGTTTTCTATGATGACTTCATTTGCCAATTCAATTAATGATTCATATTCTTCACCTTGAGGGAAAGCAATCACGTTTGTACTATATAAACGTTCAGGATCTAAATCAAAGTTGTCTTGCGGTAAGATCATTAAGTTAGGGAAAGTGGTCAACATTGGTTCTGCCGATGAGGTTGAAACAACCATTCCATCAATATCCCCTTCATTCAATGCCGCTAGCCCAACATCCAAAGTCCCGTACTGTTTCACGTTTGAAGCAGGTGTTAAATTCGTTGCCATTTCATACTGAATAGATCCACCTTGAGCCCCTAAAACAAGTTCCGCTTCTTCAATATCTTCTAATGAGTCAAATTGTTCAGCCATTTCTTCTTGCATCATAATCCCTTGGTACCCAAGTGTGGATTCTTGTAAATAACCTTCTGAGAATTGCATAACATTCGCACGCTCTTCAGTGAATGTAAATCCTGAAATACCCATATCCACTGAACCAGACTGGACATTTGCGATCACTCCGTTAAAATCAGTGGCTCGAATATTTAAATCCACACCGATTTCATCTGCGATGGCTTGTGCTAATGTAATATCACTTCCAGCAATTTGACGGTCGCCATTTTCGTCTAGAATGTAAAATTCTAACGGCGGATAATCTGGTGACGTTCCAATCACTAATTCGCCTCTTTCCTGGATTTCAGCTAACTTGTCATCTCCTCCAGCATCCGTTCCTTCTGTTGAACCACCACATGCCACGAGTACCATTCCTACAAATAAAGTTACGATTGCCAACAAAGCTTTTTTATTGATTTTTTTCATGGGGATCTCTCCTCTTTCTTTTATTTAATAATCAATTTTATTTAAAAACAATTTCGTACGATCATACTTCGGATGTTCAAATAGTTCCTCCGGTGTACCTTCTTCTACGATATGTCCTTCGTCTATAAACATCACTCGAGTGGCTACATCCTTCGCAAAATTCATCTCATGCGTCACAATAACGACTGTCATATCACTTTCAACTAAATCTTGGATAACCAAGAGAACTTCTTTAAAGA
>DATGSY010000059.1:0-3175 GCA_035302125.1 Atopostipes sp. | reverse complement strand
AAAAATGAGTTATTGACGATTGATATGGAATACATGCAACTGATGTATTACGGGGCCACTCTTTATAATTTAGGAAGTTATATCGAAAACGATTCGAGTTCGCAACATACGTTTTATGTCATTTCAAACACGAATATTCATGGGTTTGATCATTATGATCGCGTGAGATTGGCTCTGCTGGCCAGTTACAAAAACCGTTCTCTATATAAACAATATTTGAGTAATTTAGAAGATTGGTTTACGAATGACGAAAAAACGTTACTGATGAAGTTAGGCAGTATTATTAAATTTTCCGAAGCGTTAAATGATGTCCATGTAAATACTGTAGAAGATATGAAATTAGAGAAAAATGCGGATGGTGGATATGATTTAACCGTCATGTATTCTGGTCGTGTCGTTTCTGAAGATTACAGAGCGAATAAGCAATTGAATCATTTTGAACGAGCCGTTGGCAATGATGTGAAGGTATATTTCACGACACCCGACGCCAAAGAGAAGCAATCATTTAAAAAATAGATTGATTGGTTAGGTACTTGACAGGTTATGGAGGGATTATGTGGAAAAGGAAATGATGGATATCAATGAACCAAAGTTTTATCAAAATAGAGAACTGTCATGGCTGGATTTTAACGACCGGGTAATTGTGGAAGCATTAGATGAGCGTAATCCTATACTTGAGCAGTTAGGTTTTCTTTCGATTGGCAGTTCCAATTTAGATGAATTTATGCGAGTTCGCGTCGCTGGTTTAGTTGATCAGTATAAATTTGGCGTGGCAAAAAAAGATTCAAAGAAAAATTGGGGACCTAAAAAACAACTGGAAGAAATCACAAAAAAGAATCGGAAGATTGTAGCCAAGCAATATGAAATCTACCATCAAAAGATGAAGGAAATTGAAGAGATTGGTTATTATATCGCTGATCCAAATGACCTGCCGCAAAATTACTTGAATGAAATACGAGACATTTTCAGGCAACAAATTGAACCGGCGATTACCCCTTATGGCATTGATGCCTATCGACCGTTTCCCCATCTACATGATGGAGCCTTGCAAATTTTTGCGCATTTAGAAAAAGACAACGAACCTTATGCAGTCATTATGCCGATTTCTCCGTTGTTGGACCGGTACCATATCTTGTCTCCGGATGAGAATGGAAATCAGCCGGTCGTTTTTGTGGAGGATATTATTAAGTTTTATTTGAATGAACTGTTCATCGGTTACTCCGTTTCAGAGAGTTTTACGTTTCGTGTCACCCGTAATGCGGATTTGGAAATTCAAGAAGAAGGTGCGGAAGATTTATTAGAAGTGATTGAAGATTATATTGAACGTCGGAAAAATGGGATGGCCATTCGTTTAGAAGTAGACTTCAGGACGCCCAATGAGAAACTTGAAGACGACATCTATTTTCTCAAAGAGACATTGGAACTCCATGATGACGATGTTTATTATATCGCCGGTCCACTCGATTTAACCTTTTTATCCGATTTTAAAGAGGACGCTGCCCAGGAACATCCGGATTTGGTCTACCCTGATTTTACACCTTACTATCCGGCCGTTTTAGAAGACGAGTCGATTTTTACTGTCTTAGATCGTCAAGATCTATTCTTGCATCATCCCTATGATTCCTTTGATTCCGTTGTAGAATTCATCCAAGGCGCTGCATTGGATGAACGGACCGTATCCATTAAAATGACTTTATATCGAGTAAGCGAAGATTCAAACCTCGTGCAATCCTTGATTAAAGCTGCAAAATCGGGCATACAAGTGACCGTACTGTTGGAGTTAAAAGCGCGTTTTGACGAACAACATAATGTCATATTAGCCAAAGAGATGGAAGAAGCCGGCATCCATATCTTATATGGCGTCCGTGACTTAAAAACACACAGTAAAATCACTCTGATCACTAAAAAAATGCGGCATGGGTTTAAGCGGTACGTTCATTTAGGAACAGGAAACTACCACGAAAAGACAGCTAAGCAATATACCGATATGGGCATATTGACTTCGAACGAATTGATGGCTCAAGATGCGATGGATTTCTTTAATTATTTAAGTGGGTATTCCATTCAACCGGATTATCACCACTTCTATGTGTCTCCTTATAAAATACGCGATGCTTTTATCGATAAGATTGATCGTGAAATTGAAAACCAAAAGAAATACGACAATGGCCATATTATGATTAAAATGAACTCCTTTACGGATAAAGTCCTGATAAATAAGATGTATGAAGCCAGTCAAGCAGGCGTTAAAATCGATTTTAACATCCGCGGCATTTGCTGTTTGATTCCAGGCATTCCTGGAGTAAGCGAAAATATTCATGTCCGCAGCATTGTCGGCCGCTTTTTAGAGCATAGTCGAGTGTATAACTTTTATAATAATGGCGAGAATGATTTATATTTGTCTTCCGCAGATATGATGACTCGAAACATGGAAAAGCGCGTCGAAATTGCTTTCCCAGTGCTCGATAAAAGAATCAAAGAAGAAGTCTTAGATACCTTACAGCTCTTTTTCAGCGATAACACAAAAGCTTGGGTGTTAAACGAGGATGAAATCTACCATAAATTGAGCCCTCAAAATGGGGAAAAACCAATCAGTGTTCAACATGCATTGAGAAGCCAGACCCAGAAAAGAATTCAAAAACATTCAAAAACTGAAGCCCCAAGAGATACTTGGTTGAAACGCCTGCGAAGAAGATTTGAGAAAAAAGAATAAGGGCAACTCTTTTTGTCATTTCAAGGCGAACAGACACGGAGATAAGAGGAAGTTACTTTCTTCCTCTTATTTTTGGTATAATAAAAAGTAGAAAACAAATGATTTTATCAGTGAAAGGAAATGAATGCTGAATGGCTACTATTCAAGATATTGCCAAACATGCCGGGGTTTCTGCTGCAACCGTCTCACGCGTCATCAACAACAGCGGCTATGTCAGTACGGAAACCAGACAAGTGGTCGAACAAGCAATTGCAGAGTTAAATTATGTGCCAAATACACATGCACAGAATTTACGTCGAGGGTCAACGCGAAACTTGGGAATCATTACTTCGACTTTAGAAGATCCGGTGCTCGCTCGAATTGAGCCATTTATGCAATTCGCAAATGAAGCAAATTACACGACAACGCTTTTTAATACGTATAACGATCCGAATCGCGAATTAGAAACATTGGATCGATTGA
>DATGSY010000058.1:0-3609 GCA_035302125.1 Atopostipes sp. | reverse complement strand
GATAATCTTTCCTTCTTGGTCGACATCAATCTTTTCTGCTGAAGGTGTTTTAGGAAGTCCAGGCATTTTCAATACGTCTCCTGTTAAAACGACAATAAAGCCGGCACCAGCCGATACCGTTAAATCTTGAACGGAAACGGTGAATCCTTCTGGTTTCCCTAATAAACGCGGGTTATCAGACAAAGAATATTGTGTTTTCGCCATACAAACAGGTAGATTAGAAAAACCTAAGCGTTCCATTCGTCGAAGCGATCGCAAGGCTTTCTTCGACATTTCCACACCAACGCCGCCATAAACTTTTTGAACCACTTTCGAAATTTTTTCTTCGATGGTGTCGTCTAATGCATATGGGTGCGTTAAAGTGACTGGTTCTTCACATGCTTCCACAATCGCTTGTGCCATTTCTTCGCCGCCAGCACCACCCTTACCCCAAATATCCGCAATGACCGCACGGTACCCTTCGGCTTCGCAAAGTTCTAATAACAGGTCTTTCTCAGCTTTAGTGTCTGCAACAAAGGAGTTAATCGCAACGACTGTATGCATGCCAAAAACTTCTTTCATATTCTCGACATGCTTTTTCAAGTTCGCAAAGCCGCTGCGTAAAGCGTCTAAATCTTCATGTTGTAGTTCATCTTTTTTCAGTCCACCATGCATTTTTAAAGCTCGAATGGTTGCAACAACCAGTACAGCATCCGGTTTTAAATCGGACGTGCGACATTTAATATCGAAAAACTTCTCAGCACCTAAGTCACCGCCGAATCCACCTTCTGTTACCACATAATCGGCATGTGTCAGTGCTGTTTTAGTGGCGAGGACACTGTTACAGCCATGCGCAATATTCGCAAAAGGTCCACCGTGAATGAATGCCGGCGTTCCTTCTAACGTTTGGACTAAGTTTGGCTTAATCGCATCTTTCAGTAAGGTGGTCATCGCTCCTTCAGCTTTGATATCGCCAACTGTGACGGGTTCGTTGTCATATGTATAACCAAGGATACAACGCTTTAAGCGGTGTTTTAAAACATCCAGGGATTCTGCTAAACAAAGCACCGCCATAATTTCTGACGCGACCGTGATTTCAAAGCCATCTTCACGCGGCACGCCATTCACAGGACCGCCGAGACCGCTAATAATATTTCTCAACTGACGGTCGTTCATATCCACCGCACGTTTCCAAGTAATTCGACGAGGATCGATATTCAACGCATTTCCTTTTTGAATGTGATTATCCAGCATAGCGGCTGCTAAATTATTCGCTGCGCCAATCGCATGCATATCGCCCGTGAAGTGCAAGTTCAAATCTTCCATCGGGACGACTTGTGCATAACCGCCACCAGCGGCTCCGCCTTTAATGCCAAACACTGGTCCAAGCGATGGCTCTCGTAAAGCGATCGCTGTCTTCTTGCCGATTCTTTGCAGCGCATCCCCTAGTCCCACAGACATGGTCGTTTTCCCTTCACCTGCAGGCGTTGGGTTGATAGAAGTCACTAAGATTAATTTTCCGTGGTTTGAGTTTAAGTCTTCTTCTTGGTTGATATTAATTTTTGCTTTATATTTTCCATATTGTTCGAGTTGATCTTTTGGTATATTTATTTTTTTCGCGATTTCTTCAATCGGTTCGAGTTCAACACTTTGTGCAATTTCAATATCGGTTTGCATTGCATCAACCTCTTTCTATCTTTTGCATCCTCGTACACCGTCTTTATTCCTTTCAAGTATAGCATATGATAAATTGTTTTTCTCTCAATCTTTCCTATGTTTAACTCGTGGACAAAGAACGAAATATTTTGTATGATTAGCATGAAGATTGGAGGAGAATACATGAAATTATTAGACCGTCTTGCATTAACGATTTTAATTTTAGCAGGGCTTCATTTGCTCGTCTCAGGACTTTTTGATTTCAATGTGATTGAGATGATCTTTGGGACCACAGATACCTTAGGTGCTCAAATTACTTACGGTGTGATTGGTGTAAGCGCCCTTTGGTGTCTTAAATACTATGGTTACACTCCTGAGGGTGGGTCTCGTTTAAGAGGCAGATAATGATTCGCATCTGTGATAAAAAGATAAATAAAAATCGACTTTCCTACGCAGAAGAGCCATCGTAGAGAAAGTCGATTTCTTTTTGTTTTAGCTATTTTATTTTTCGACATCTTCGTCAAAAACGCCTACTTTTAATGCACGCAGCAATGGCTCCGCTGTTCCTACATTTGTTGCAAGTGGAATTTCATACACATCACTTAAACGCAGCAGTGCCGACACATCCGGTTCATGCGGTTGCGGGGTTAGTGGATCGCGAATAAAGAAGACCAGATCTATTTTTTGGTCAGATATATAAGCGCCAATTTGTTGGTCACCGCCCAAGGGTCCTGATTTAAAGCGATGAACGTCTAAATCGGTCCCATCTTCAATCCATTTACCCGTCGTTCCCGTTGCATATAACGTATGCTTTTTAAGCGTATCTTCATATTCCTGCACCAGTGCCACCAATTCCGGTTTTTTCTTGTCATGAGCAATCAATGCAATATTCATCCGCACACTCTCCTTATTTTAGTTCCGTGATTTTCGTTCGCTAGCTTTCACACCCAGTTTATCACACTTAAAAGCGTGCTTCTATCTTGTAACACCGTCGTCAATGACCTCTCTCTTTTTTCTCATTCATTTCATGTATTCGTTTCTAAATGAAGTTTGAACTCACAAATAAAGAGGAAAAAATCATCTTCATATTAAATTTGTTTTTCACTCAATGTTTATTCACATTTAGTCTTTAGTATAAGAATAATCCCAATTATCCAATTCTATATCTCCCCCATTCTATATGGGAAAACGCCATAGTTTCTAATTAGAAGCTATGGTATTTTTTTATCTTTTTCTGTATCATAAAATGGCAATAATGGTCATTTACGAAGTGAGGAGTTTTTAATAATGTTGACTAAAATCGCTGTGATTGGTGGTGGAGTCGTTGGATCGACTGCCGCTTTTTATTTATCTAAAAACCCTGAATTTGAAGTTACATTATTTGATGAAGATACTGGACAAGCCACCAGTGCTTCAGCTGGAATTATTAATCCGTGGCTTTCAAAACGCAGAAATAAAGAATGGTACCACATGGTCAAGTTAGGTGCTGCCTTTTATCCCACCTTTTTAAAAGAAGTGTTTAAAGAAAGTGCCATCCCAAACGAAGTGTATCAAAAAGTGGGTACCTTATTATTTACTAAAAAAGATAAAACCCTTGAAGAATTATTAGAAATAGGAAGAAAACGGCGGAAAGCTGCTCCTGAAATTGGGGATTTGCATATTTTAACTCCCGAAGAAATTCAGGAAAAAATCCCGATTTATACGAAAGAAAAGCGGGCGCTTTTTGCTTCTGGCGGAGCCAGAGTCGATGGTAAAGCCTTGATTGAAGAGGTTCGAGAGGCTGCCAAAAACCAAGGACTTCGCATGGTCGAGGAATATGCAACGTTAAAAAGAGGCCTTCAAAACAAATGGGTGATTGAAACAAATCACTTTAAAGAAGAGTTTGAGGCTGTTATACTAGCAAACTCAGCGTGGTTGCCGCATACCCTAGAACCGTTGGGCTATGAGGTAGATGTTCGACCTCAAAAAGGCCAA
>DATGSY010000057.1:0-5013 GCA_035302125.1 Atopostipes sp. | reverse complement strand
ACCTCACGGGTATGAACCGTACGCTCTAGCCAGCTGAGCTACGCCGCCATTTATCGGGAAGACAGGACTTGAACCTGCGACCCCCTGGTCCCAAACCAGGTGCTCTACCAAGCTGAGCCACTTCCCGTAAGATAAATGTTTTTCGATTTTACAAAAGAAAACGCACCCTAGAGGACTTGAACCTCTAACCTTCTGATTCGTAGTCAGACACTCTATCCAATTGAGCTAAGGGTGCATGAGATATAATATTATTTGATGCACAATACCGAGAGCCGGAATCGAACCGGCACGGAGAAAACTCTCCGCAGGATTTTAAGTCCTGTGCGTCTACCTATTCCGCCACCCCGGCTTAAATTTAAATCCTAACTAAAATTATTTAATTTTAGAAGCGGAAGACGGGGTTCGAACCCGCGACCCCCACCTTGGCAAGGTGGTGTTCTACCACTGAACTACTTCCGCATTTTGCTTCTTTTTAAACAAAATTCAAATGCCGGCTGTAGGAGTTGAACCACGACCTACTGATTACAAATCAGTTGCTCTACCAACTGAGCTAAGCCGGCCTTTTTTGACGCAAGTAATATTATAAGACAATAAAAAAAGAATTGCAAGGTTTATTTTAATTTCTTGCGAAATTCTTTATGAGCCATGCAGGAATCGAACCTGCGACCCTTTGATTAAAAGTCAAATGCTCTACCGACTGAGCTAATGGCTCTAAAAAATGGAGAATACTGGGCTCGAACCAGTGACCCCCTGCTTGTAAGGCAGGTGCTCTCCCAACTGAGCTAATTCTCCATGATCAGAGAATGGCAATGTCCGGCTTTCACAAGGGGAACCCCCTCACTATCCTCGGCGCTAAGAAGCTTAACTACTGTGTTCGGCATGGGAACAGGTGGAACCTTCTTGCGATAATTACCAAACTCTTTATGTGCTGTTCACCACAGCAACTACTATATAATACATGGTCGTCGTAAAATTGTCAACCATAATTTCAAATTATTTTTGTAAAGGGAACTTTTTTTATAGAATCCTCTTTACATCAAGGGTTTAAACCTTATTGACCGCCCCAATGCTCCTCTAAGAACGGTACACGCCCTGATCCTATACTGTATCTTTTATAATGTGCAGCTTCTTTTTTATAGAAATCTTGATGGTACTCTTCTGCTGCATAAAAGGGCTGAATCGGTTCAATCGCCGTGACAATCGGATCTTTAAATGGTCCGTTTTCTTGCAAGTTTTGTTTGGATTGCTCTGCAATTTTTCTTTCTTCTTCATTACTATAGTAAATGACTGGTCGATAACTTTCTCCGCGATCTGCGAATTGTCCCGCTGCATCGGTCGGATCCGTTTGTCGCCAATAGATTTCCACTAATTCTTCGTAAGATATTTTTTCTGGGTCATAAGTGATTTCAACGGCTTCTGTATGTCCAGTGCTTCCACGAACGACTTGATTGTATGTTGGATTTTCGACATGTCCACCCGTAAATCCTGAAATGACGGCTTCAATTCCTGGTAAAGAATCAAAGGGTTCGACCATGCACCAGAAACATCCGCCTGCAAAAACTGCTTTTTTATATTCTGACATTTTGACGTCCTCATTCCTTTTAAATAAAGCCTGTAATTAATCTCCCTTTATCGTACCTATTATAACTTCAAAAAAGACCTCTCGCAAAAAAGAGGTCTTCATCAAGTCATTTGAAAAGAATAAAAATAGCTCGATTATTTTTTGATATATTCCATTCCACCCATATATGGCACTAATACATCAGGGACTTTGACGGATCCATCTTCTTGCTGGTAGTTTTCCAAAATCGCAGCGACCGTACGGCCAACCGCTAATCCTGATCCGTTTAAGGTGTGTGCATATTCGATTTTCCCACTTTCTTCACGACGGAAACGAACCATTGCTCGACGTGCTTGGAAGTCTTCCGTGTTTGAACATGAACTGATTTCACGGTAAGTGTCTTGCGCTGGCATCCATACTTCGATGTCATACGTTTTTGCTGCCGCAAATCCCATATCTCCAGTTGATAAAACAATTCGACGGTAAGGCAGTTCGAGTTTTTCTAAAATACCTTCTGCATCACGTGTCATTTTTTCTAATTCCACATAAGAATCTTCCGGTTTCGCAAACTTGACCAACTCAACTTTATGGAATTGGTGGAGTCGAATTAATCCACGCGTGTCTCGACCAGCACTACCGGCTTCTGAACGGAAGCTTGGGCTCATTGCTGTAAAGTACTTAGGCAAGTCATCTTCGTTTAAAATCTCTTCACGGTAATAATTCGTCAATGGCACTTCTGCCGTTGGAATAAGCGTGAGGTTTTCATTTTCAACCTCGTAAACATCTTCTTTAAATTTAGGAAACTGTCCTGTTGCATACATTGAGTCGTCGTTGACCAAGTAAGGAGTGATAACTTCTTGGTACCCATTTTCAGAGGTGTGCGTGTCCAGCATAAAGTTGTACAAAGCACGCTCTAAACGAGCAGCACCGCCCACATAATAAACGAATCGGCTTTGAGCGACTTTCGCTCCACGTTGAAAATCTAATATGCCAAGGTCTTCACCAATTTCCCAGTGAGGCTTTGGATTGTCCCCTGGACGGCTGATTAAGTCCTCTCCCCAGCGGCTAATCTCTACGTTGTCCTCTTCTGTTTCACCAACAGGCACAGATTCATGCGGTAGATTTGGTAAACCTGAAGCGATGTCGTTAGTTTCTTTCGCAACTTCTTCAAGCTCATGATCAATGGCTTTGATTTCTTTGCTGACCTCTTGCATCGATTGAATCGCTTCATCGGCAGACTCTTTATTCCGCTTTTTCTCCGCAATCTCTTCGGTTACTTGATTGCGTTTGCTTTTTAACTTTTCAGATTTTTGGATTAAATCTCTTCGTTTTTGATCGATTTCTTGTAAACGGGAGATTTCTTCGCGACTTACTCCACGTTTTTCAAGTTCTTCTGCGGCTTTTTCAAAGTCATTTCGAATCAATTTCATGTCTAGCATGAAGCAACACTCCTTTTATTTTCAACTTCAATTTTTATAACGGATCCATTTTAAATTTTTTCTTCTATATAATACACAAATTAGAATCGGCTGACAATGCTGTCAAAGAATGATGCCATCCAATTCCAAGCTTGTCCAAAAATACCGACTTTATCGACAGCTTCTGAAGTCACTAATGGAACGGATGTCACTTTTTCTTCATCTAAGTACCCATGTTCGTTTCCAGAATATTCTACCACGAGTTCACCTAGTTCCATTCCTTCAGCAACCGGTGCTTCTACTACGCCATCTTCGGATACAATCTCAGGATTCCAGATGATTGAATAATTCACTTCTTCTTCCACATTGTCGCCTAATTGTACAAGCATTTCAAGCGTCTTGCTAGGCTCAAAATTCACTGCATCTTCTTTCCCATTGGCGACAGTCAGTGGTTCATATTCAATCGCTGTATCCCAATGATCGGTCACATTTTGCATTTCCCATTGACTAAAACCAAAGTCCATCATTTTATCGGTTTCGACAAAGCGAGTGGTTTTGTCGTCCCCAGAGTTCAAGACAACCGTAATTAAGCGGCGGCCATCTTCTTCCGCTGTTCCTGTAAAGGTTGAACCCGCGAAGATTGTGGTGCCTGTTTTTAATCCATCGACATTCTCACGTTCATTGATCATCCCAGGAAGCATCCAGTTCCAGTTGATCATATCTACAGCATCCACCGTGTCTTCACGGAATGTTTTTGTCGGAATGCTGGCGACGTCTAAAATTTCAGGGTAATCTCTTAAAATCCGATCTGCGACGATAGCTGAAGAGCGGGCACTCATCATGTTTTCGTCTGTTTCCTCTGAACCTGGGTAAATATTTCCTTGCAAGTCAGAGTTGTTCAGACCTGTGGAGTTGACTAGGAAAGCATCTGTAACGCCAAAAGATTCAACCGTTTCTTGCATCCGGTCAACAAATGCAGGTTCTGAACCAGAAATGGCTTCAGCAAGCGCAATGGTTGCGCCATTTGCGGAATAAATTGCTAAAGCTTCATATAATTCTTCAACCGTGTAAGTTGTTCCATCATTTCTTAAAGGAACGTTGGATAACGCATAATTTTGACTGATCTGGTAAGCATAATCACTGATTTCTACTTCTGTGTCCCATGAAATGTTTCCAGCTTCAATCTCTTGGAAGAGTATGTACTCTGCAATCATCTTCGTCATTGAAGCAATACCCAGTGGTTCATCAATGGCTTGCCCTTGAAGAATTTGACCGGTATCAAAGTCAACTGTAATCGATGCTTCTGCATCCACTTCTAAATCTTCTGCTTGAACAACAGAAGCGGAGAATGGTGCCAGTGAACCAAGTAGAGACGCTGCAGCTGTTCCAATCATTGCATTTCTTTTTAAATGTCTTTTCATTTTTTCGTTAAACATTGTTTTTAAAAATCCCCTATCGTGTTTTTTTCATTACTTGAAGTTGTTTCATTTCTAGATAAAAATCTTGTTTTTTCTTATAAAAGTGAATTGTCTAGTGAATGTATGATATCTGTCGGATAGTTTCCTTATTTTCATCATAAAGAGCTTGTGGTACGAAAATTTAGATATCGTGATGTGTGAGTCCTCTTGCAGTGCGGTAATTCAAATGTCGTGACGTGAGAGCTTTCTTGCGGCGCAGGAATTCAAATAGCGTGACGCAAGTGCTTTCTTGCGGCGCGATAATTCAAATGTCGTGACACGAGATCACTTTTGTGAAACGGCATTTCAAATGCCGCAACGTGAAGTCTGAATCAATCACTAAACTATCTAAAAGGATAACACAAAAGTCGCTTGAAAGAAACGAGACTTTGAAGGTTCAGGTGAAAAAATGGGAAAGAAAATCCCGTGAAAAAATCTGCAAATTCCCTTGTAACAGTTGGTTTAAACCACTAAAATAAGTACATTAACCAAAAACTTATATTTTTCTAATCTTTTTGTCATTTTAAGAAAAAGGAGGTGATGTTTGTTGAGAGATTATATTCTTTTTGAGTTAAAG
>DATGSY010000056.1:0-2569 GCA_035302125.1 Atopostipes sp. | reverse complement strand
GATTGAACCTGAGGAAAAAGAAGGTTGGTATTTTCAACCAAAAACAATCTATATTATTACCGGTGTACTTATAGCAATTACATTACTTGTTTTAATAGGTCAATTTACGCTTGTATAAGCATAGAAATGTAAATAAACGATAGAAAGAGGGAATAGAAGTGGGACTTTTTGATTTTTTGAAATCTGGTGAAGATAAGAGTGTAGAACTTTATAACCCTGTAGACGGAGAGGTTATTCCGATTGAAGAAGTGTCAGATCCGGTCTTCTCACAAAAAATGATGGGCGATGGCTACGGAGTAGAACCAACAAACGGTGAAATTTACTCGCCAATTGACGGAGAAGTCGTTTCTGTCTTCCCGACAAAACATGCATTAGGTTTGAAGACAGATAATGGTATCGAAGTTTTAGTGCATATTGGAGTCGACACTGTAGAGCTTGAAGGGGATCCTTTTGAAATTTTAGTTTCTGAAGGAGACAAAGTAACTGGCGATACGCATATTGCAACAGTTGACTTAGAAGCCTTAAAAGCTGCGGATAAACCAGATACCGTCATTATTGTATTTACAAATATGGATGATGTCGAAAGCTTTACACTTGACCGAAATGGAACTCAAACACATGGTGAAGTGATTGGTGTAGTAACAGCAAGCTAAGAGTTTGCGTAATACAAAACATATGAAAAGAGCCTAAGTTTCTGACTGCTCCTAGAGAGCTTGTCCTTTTGAAACTTAGGCTCTTTACTTTAGTCTGTAAAAAATGGTGTACCTTCTAAAGGTTAATCCCCATCTTTAGAATAAATTAAAAATGGACACAGACCACTTCTGGCGCCTCAACATCTTTTTGAAGAAGCGTTAGTTTCCCATTTTCTTGATCTCTTTCAAAAAGTGTTAAATTATCTGAATCTTGGTGTCCCACCACAACGAATTTTTCAGTTTCATCCAAGTTAAAGTCACGCGGTGTTTCACCTTCTGTTGATGTGTGCTCTACAAGAGATAACTTGCCATCTTCAGCTGCTTCAAATACCGCAATCGAGTCATGGCCGCGATTTGATGCATAAACATATTTTCCGTCATTTGAAATACGGATTGCTGCACCACTATTCGAATCGGTAAAGTCGTTTGGAAGTGTTGAAATGGTTTGTTTCTCAGTAAACTCACCTGTTGTCGCATTATAGTCTAAGACTAGAACTTCACTGCTTAATTCTCCAAATAAGTAAGCAACATCTGCCGTCGGACTAAAGACAATATGACGAGGACCCGTTCCAGAAGCAACCTCTAAACGAGCAATTTCTTCTAGTTTTCCTTCTTCCGTCACTTCATACGTATAAAGCTCATCGGTTCCTAAATCACAGACAATTAAAAAGTTTTCGTCTGGAGATAAATTGCTATAGTGAACATGCGGACTGTCTTGGTTTTCATGTGTTGAGCTCCCTGAATGAGCAACCTTATCGGATAATTCTAAATCTCCTGCACCATTTGTTTTATAAACAGCCACTTCACCTTTGTGGTAGTTTGAAGTATAAACCATATTCCGGTTCCCATCGTATGCGACGTAACAAGGTGCTGCACCATCTTCAACCCATTCAGCATGACGTTGATACGAACCGTCATCTTGCTTTACAAGAGAGACAAGTCCACCTTTATCGTTTTCATTCACCACTGAATAAATGACTGTATCGTCTTCATTCGTGTCTAAATAAGTTGGGCTACCAACTTCAGCCAGTAATGAAACCTCATCTAGTTGATTCGTCACTGGATTGATGACTGCACTATAAATCCCTTCACTCACTCGTCGGGTGTATGTACCTAAAATTACTTGTGTACTCATAATTAAATATCCTCCTCTTTCTTTTTCGCTTACAAGTGTAGTATAGCAAAAGTAGCGGGTCTCCTCATAATCAAAACAATTATTCTAAAAAATCTTAAAGAATTATGTGAAAATGATGAAAAGAATGCAAGTGGATATGATAGAATAATAATAAGCGTTACTGATGGAGGGGATTTTGATGGCGGAACGACAAACGAATAAAAAACAAACAACAAAAAATATAGAAAAAACATGGTTTTGGAAATACATCGTAGACAATAAATTTGTTTCGATTATGCTGATTGTCTTACTGCTGTTTTTCACCATTTTTATATTTACTCAAATTTCTCATGTATTAGTGCCTGTTCGCTCAATCTTTTCCATCACCGGACCACCCTTTGTTTTTGGAATCCTTTTTTACTATTTATTAAAGCCGATGGTTGATTTTTTAGAAAAAAAGGGAATGTCCAGAAAAATTTCAATCTGGTTAGTTTTTGCAGCTATTTTGCTTATAGTCGTCTTGGCAATTACATTTATTATTCCTGGATTACGAGATCAATTTAATCAGTTGATGAACGAATTTCCTCGTATTTGGAATACAGTGATTTTACAAATTGAAGGGCTGCTTTATGATGAGTGGTTTACCGAAATTTACCAGGAATTCCAAGCGACAGATATCATGAGCCGGATGACCGAACAATTAAGTAATGTACTTACTGCAACGTTAGATAGTCTAGGAAATGTAGCGGGGGTTATTACGAGA
>DATGSY010000055.1:0-26560 GCA_035302125.1 Atopostipes sp. | reverse complement strand
GTTACTTTATGCACCACTCGTGCATCACTTAAAACAAGACCTACAATGGTATGTCCTGCCTCGTGGTAGGCAACCATTTTACGTTCTGTTTCATTCATAATACGGTCTTTCTTCGCTGGTCCAGCAATGACACGGTCATGCGCTTCGTCCATATCAATAGGTTCAATGACTGTACTTTCACGACGGGCAGCCACTAAAGCTGCTTCGTTCAGTAAGTTTTCTAAATCCGCACCAGAGAATCCTGGTGTTTGACGGGCGATTAATTTTAAATTGACTTCTTCTGAAAGGGGCTTGTTTCTTGCGTGTACTCTCAAGATGGCTTCTCGTCCCTTAACATCCGGACGACCCACTAAAATACGACGGTCAAAACGACCTGGTCGCAGCAATGCAGGGTCTAAGACGTCTGAACGGTTCGTAGCTGCCATAACAATGACACCTTCGTTCCCTTCGAATCCATCCATCTCTGTTAGTAACTGGTTCAGTGTTTGTTCACGTTCATCGTGTCCTCCACCCATTCCAGCACCACGTTGACGACCTACCGCATCTATCTCATCAATAAAGATGATTGATGGAGCATTCTTTTTCGCGTTGTCAAATAAGTCACGTACACGACTTGCACCGACCCCAACGAACATCTCTACGAACTCAGAACCTGAGATCGAGTAGAAAGGTACGCCAGATTCACCTGCTACCGCTTTTGCTAGCAAGGTTTTACCTGTACCTGGAGGTCCTTCTAACAGCACTCCGGCCGGAATACGTGCACCTAATTGGTTAAATCTTCTTGGATCTTTTAAGAACTCAACAATCTCAACTAATTCTTGTTTTTCTTCATCGGCACCGGCCACATCCGCAAAACGAACAGTACTTGTTTTTGCATCTGCTTCTTTAGCTTGTGAACGTCCAAAGTTCATCACGTTTCGTCCACCGCCGCCACCGCCGCCTTGGCCTGCTTGATTCATCATAAAATACAAGAATCCAGCAAGTAATAAGAATGGCAAGAATGTAATCAATAAACTCGTCCAGATACCTGTGCTTGGTTCTTCAAGCGAGTTCATGGTGACATCATTTTCTTTTGACAGCTGATACACATCGTTAATTACTGCATCGTTTCGCAACAAGATGGTTGTAAATCCACGTGTGGAAGTCTCATCTTGTTGGCCAAAAATTGGAATATTGTCATCTTCTTCAGTGTCAGTCTCTATTTCTTCTCCGGGCCGAAAAGTACCTCGTACTTCATATACACCGGCAGTGGGTTGAATAGAGTACTGATCCACTCGGTCATCTTCTAAATACTGAACGAACTCAGTACTAGTTATCGATTCAGTACTTTCTGCTGCTCGATTCGTAGAAAACATTTGGGCAATCCCAATGATCCCTAAAAATACTAGTATATAGAAGAGACTACTATTAAAAAAGTTTCTTCTCTTCATTTCATCCTCCGTAACTAATTACAATTTGATGGTTTATATTTAACAATCTCAACATCATATTAAAGATTTGGCGACTTAAGCGCCTTTTAACATAGTATCATACTCTATATATGAACTCTATGAATATTATTTGACTTTTTGGAAAAAATCTATTATTCCGGGTCATCTACGATAAATTCTTCTTTCAAGACACCAACATACGGTAGATTACGATAATTTTCTAAATAATCCAAGCCATAACCAACCACGAATTCATCGGGAATCTCGAAACAACTCCAATCGACGTTTAAATCGACCACTCTTCCGGATGGTTTATCCAGTAAAGTAACCAATTTAACTGATTTTGCATTACGACGAATAAACATATCTTGCAGATATTTCAAGGTTCGCCCAGAATCAATAATATCTTCAACAATGAGGACGTCACGATTTTCAACTGATGAGTCTAAATCTTTAATGATTTTTACTTCGCCAGTCGAAGTCATAGACGTTCCGTAACTCGAAACATCCATCATATCGTACTCTAAAAAGATATCCATTTCTTTAATCAAATCAGCCATAAAAGGCAATGCGCCTTTAAGTATGCCCACAACTAAAGGATTTTTATGTTCATATTCTTCAGATAAAATTTGAGCAACCTCTTTTGTTTTTTCTTGAATTTGCTCTTCGGATATTAAAACTTTTTTAAGGGTATCATCCATCTTCATGATATATCTCCTAACCATTCATCTTTTTCATATTTTAACACATAGATTAGTTTATCAGTTTCTTCAAGCGTAAACAAACGTCTTTTGCGATAAGAAATTAACCAGAGAATTTCTCCTGAACTATCTTCAACAATCCAAGCTTGATCTCGTTCTTCCAAGGGTGTTTTCTCATCAATGAAAATATCTTTAATCTTTTTGCTGCCATTTAACCCCTCATAACGCATTCGGTCACCTGCTTGTCGATGCCGCACAGTCAAGGGAAGCTTTAAAGAATCTTCTTGGATGCATAAAACTTTTTCGTCATTCATATAATCCTTGATATTTTCATTATCGTCAAGTAAAAACAAGCCTATTTTTTCATTTTCAGAAAGGGGAATCCATTGATTCATTTCGTGAATAAGAATTTCTGAATCTTTGACTGAAGTGGTTTGTTTTTTTCGCTTCGAGAAGCTGACCTTATTATACTCTTTTTTGACGAGAATGTCGTTTTGTAAGTCTAGCTGCGTATTCACTTCACCATTTAACAGCCAATCCTGAATCAACACAACATAATTATTTTTGTATTGATAGCCTTCTGTTTGATATAACTTATCCAGCAGCATTTTTAATACCAAGCGTTGTTTGGCTGGCGTAAGTTCCTCAAACGTTGAAAGGTTCAGTACCGATGAATTCGTCGATTCTTCCACTACTTGATGAAAAATTTCCTCAATCATTGGGTGTGAAACTTCCAACACATCGCCTAACGCCAAAGCAAACTGTTCGACATGCTGATTAAATTGAGCATTTTCCTTTTTTAACAACGGAATAATTTGGTTTCTGAAACGATTCCTCGTCTGTGTTAATTCAAAGTTTGTCGCATCTTCAAAATACTTTAAATCCTGTTCCTTCGCAAATGCATATAACGTATCCTTTGAGAAATGAAGCAACGGCCGGACAAGTTCTCCTTCGGCAAATGACTGAGAAAACCGAATACCCGTCAATTGCGCTAGAGTACTTCCGCGAGTCCATTTCATTAAGATGGTTTCTACTTGGTCATCTTGATGATGAGCCGTCATTAAAGTATCTATATTTTGTTCTTTCATGATTTTTTCAAAGAAAGAATAACGGATAGCACGAGCCGCTTCTTCTATTCCAGCATCTGGATGGTCTTTCTTTTCCCAATGAAAGGAATAAAAGGGGGAGCCATATTTTTCAGCTAATTTCTTAACGTATTGTTCTTCTTCATCCGCTTCAGCTCGTAATTGATGATTAATATGCGCGACACTCAATTGGGGACGACTTTCTTTTGGAAGTTGTTGCATCAAATGAAATAACACGACAGAATCCACTCCACCAGATACTGCAAGTAGGATATGTCGATCTGCCGTTAAAAGATTATGGCTTTGAAGAATTTGTTTGAAGTCTTGAAACATTTGATTGATTCACCACCTACTTATCCATCATGAGAGTTTTTATACTAAAAAAATAAGGCAGGAATTTCCTGCCTTTCATTTATTTTAAATCTATTTAGACCGATTAGTTGCGACGTCCGCCGCGTCCACCACGTTTGTTGTCTGTGTTTTTACGTAGTGAGGATAAGCGCGTTTCACTTTCTTTTAAGAAATCATTCATTAAAGAATCAAAATCTTGGTTTCTGTTGTTATTTTGTTTTTTATTGAATGTACCACTTGGGCGACGACTACTTGCTTCTCTCTTTGGTTGTTCGTTTTTCGATTGTTTCTTCTCTGCTGCTTCTTTTTCTCGGTTACGCATAGATAAAGCAATTTTCCCATCGTTATCAATCGAAAGAACTTGCACGGTGACCACTTCACCGACTTTTAATTCATCATTAATATCTTCGACAAATTTGTCGGATACTTCACTGATGTGAACCAAGCCTGTTTTGTTGTCTCCTAAATCAATAAACGCTCCGAACTTCGCCAATCCCGTAATCTTACCTTGTACCTTGTTGCCAACTTCAAGTGACATTAAATCTTTCTCCTTCATTAAATTTGTACTTATTATACCATGATTATCCTTCAGATGTTACATAAATTTCAATTAATTGCAGTAAAAACCGACATTTTTCTCAAAAACATAAAAAACGTGTAGCTATTTACGAATATAACCACACGTTTAAAGCGATTTATTGATGAAAATATACGTTAATGAATGATTATTTATCTTCCGACTCCTCATTTTCTTCTTGTGCCGTGTCGTCTTCTTCAACTTCAGTTTCTTCTTTTTCAGGGAGGTTGAGTAATATTTCATTCGGTTTAGATACATTAAATTCTTGACGCGCTAATTTTGCGATATACTCTTCATCTTCTAGTAATCCCACTTGGTACTCGAGTTGTTCACGCTCTTTCTCTAATTCCTCGAGTTCAGAGATGAATTCCGCATGAACTTGGTTATATTCACTTGTTGCTTTTAAATTATTAATCAATGGTAAACTGGCAAAACCGATCAACACCATACCAATAAGAATGATTGCACTGGTACGAAAGCGCACAAACTTTGTCCGCTTATACTGACGGATGCTCTCGAGCGTTTTATTGAATGAATATGTATTTAGATGTGTGACATTATCTTTTTTATGTTTTTTCACGGCCATCATTCCCTAAAGAATATTTTATGTATGTACAAGCATTATAGCAATATTCTAATCTTTTGGAAACTGTTTTCAGAGAAAATTAAAAGAGTTTTTATATTTCATTTTTCTAGATCTCAAGAATAAGAGTAAAACCGGATGAATCAATCGGTCATCGGATAAAGTGAGCAATTAAATAGGATTCACTTTACTAGATTAATCTGTTATCGGACAAAGTGGATAAAATAATGAAACTCACTTTGTCTGAAAGCCCGCTTATCGGTTAAAGTGAGACAAAAAATTGAGCGCACTTTGTTCGATTAAATCGTCATCATAAGAAGTCAGATCAAAAATTGCGCTCATTTCTGAAGTTATTCCGATTGTCCTATCAAGTGAAATCTAAAATTACTCTCACTTGTCAATAGACTTCGACCTTTCAATTTTCTAATAACAAAAAAAGAGTTTAGTCGCCTAAACTCTTTTTTTCTTATTCATTTTCGAAGCGTTCTTCAATGACTGTAAACATACCTTCTGCTTCATGTTTTTTAGTTGTATCGCGTAAATCTTCCACGCGTACTACAAGTGTTTTGTTTCCAAACTCGATTTCCAACTCATCGCCAACAGCTACTTTGCTTGAAGACTTGGCTGAGTTTCCATTGATTTTCACACGATTTTGATCAGCAATTTCTTTGGCAATGGTTCGACGTTTAATAATTCGAGCAACTTTTAAATATTTATCTAATCGCATCTTAAAACTCTCCATTTCTTTCTTGTTCTTTGATTTTTTGCCAAATGGCATCCACTTCTTCCGGTGTTTCAGCTTTTACCCCATCAAACACATGCGGATGGCGTCGTCGCAATTTCTTATTAATGCCTTCCAATACTTCTTCTAAAGAAAAAATGCCTTCTTTTTCTCCAACAGCCGTTTGGTAAAGCAGTTGCATGAATAAATCGCCCAACTCCTCAACCACATTCTCTAAATCCTCATTGGCATATGCTTCTTTTAATTCATCCAGCTCTTCTTGGAAATGATCGAGTAATTTTTCTCCTGTTAATTCTTTTGCCCAGACATCGCCATTTTCACCAAATATTTCATCAATATAAGATTGTAAAGTTGCAAAAGAATGGACCGCTTCGTCTCTTTCAAGCGGCGGCACATAAATGGATCGTAGATTATGAACCCCCTCAAAATAATCCAACTCATACAATGGCATCCACTCGACATGTTCTTCTGGACTGCCAGCTGCATCGATTATTGCTATTGGATGTTCATCTGGATAGATTTCCATTAAGGCGAGTTTCACATTGCTCGCAATCATGGAGTGGAATACTTGCATAACAATCAGCTGATGGCCTGGGAATAATTCATCCGGGTCCAAATCAAAGGAATCTACAAGTTGAAAGCCATTAATCGGATCAATTTTTACCGCCGCAAATAAGTCATCAATAAAGCTGCGTCCACCAATAATCTTCGTATGTTCATGAGCTTCCAGCAATAATTGAACGGTAGTTTCAGCGACCGCCGGATGTCCCGGAACACCATAATAAACGTCACCTGTTTTCGCTAGATGCAACAATTCGTCAACAATCGCAGGGTACACTTGTTCAAAGTCTTCATCAAATTCTTCATACTTTGAATCAAAGGACTCAATATTTAAACCCTCAGCCTTTAACTCTTGTGCTGCTGGATGGTCCATCGTCCGTAGATAAACTTTTTCTTGTTGAGAAATGGTTTCATAAACTTTTTTTGGCATTTCACCTAAATGCGAAGGACCTAAGCCAAATATATATATCGTATGCATTCCTAACCTAAGTTAAGACGAAAATAAGAAAGTAGGTTAGGAATATATATATCGTATGCATTCCTAACCTACTTTCTTATTTTCGTCTTAACTTTTTCGGGCAATGGCAGTTGGTCTACTTCCTGCTCACTCAGTACATTTAACCAAAGAGCGCCGCCGCCGAAGATGAGAACACCGATGAGCACGCCCACTAATGTGAGAATGAAGCTGTCAATTCTGCCAACATCCCCCATAAAATGACTCAGTAAGGTCAATAAACCAGAGACACTTGCGTATAAAGCCATTAATAAAGTAATTAATTTTAGTAAAAAATGATTTTTAAGAACAGCTTGAAAGACTTCCTTTTCGATGAGCTGCATAAATAATATTGCAATGAGCAACAACGCCATGACTGTGACGATACTTGATCCCATAATACCAAATATACGAACCGCCAATTTGTTCATCATGATTTTAAAGCCCAAGCCAACGATTAAAAAGAGTAAGCTGGGATCCCTTTGGCTACGGCTTTGAGAAACGGTATGGATACAATAAATAAAAGATACCAGGCCAACACTCAACATCATCATCTGCAACTCTGCCGTTCCTTGTTGGTCCGTGAATAACACCTTGTTCATCCATGGCATGACTGCAACTAAACCAATGGCTGCTGCACTCGATAGGAGAACCGTTAACTTGATGATGGTTCCCGCTTCTTTTGCCCAGGCCCGCCATTTTTCTTCGACCGCCTGCTTTCTTAAAATCGGGAGTGACGTCATCGAAAAACTGATTCCAACCACTGTTCCCAATTGAACCATCGGCTGTCCTCGGTCATACACACCTTTCATGGCCATCGCTGCTTGCTCGGCAAAGCCCGCTTCCACTAGCCCATTATATACGGTAAAAGAATCAATAAATTGAAAAAAAATCATCAAACTGCCAAATGCGACGAGTAAAAACCCTTCGGTAAACAGACGTTTTCCCATATTTAATGAAAACCGAGGTTTTAAAACCGAATGAAAGTGTTGGCTTTGCCCGCTTTTTTGAAGCATTACATATAGTGCGATACTTGCAACAGCGGCTGAAAGCCAAGCGGAGTGATAAGCATTGACACCCATCTCATAATAACTCCAAGTGCTCCGTCCAAAGTAAAAAGCGACCCAAAGTAAGATGCCCACACGGACAATTTGTTCAATCACTTGTGAAAGACTGGTGGGCAACATATTGCCTTGCCCTTGGAAGAATCCGCGACTCAAACTTAAGACTGGAGCAAATAAAAAGAAATAAGCCACTGTTTGAATCACAGGCGCAAGTTCTCTATCTCCCATCAGCTCCGCGAGAGGACCAGCACCAAACTGTAAAAGGATAAACGTAAAGAAACCAACCAAGACCAGCCATGTATGCAGCTCGTGTAGACGATTCTTTACACTCAAATCATCGGGCGCTTCCGAAATCACTTTAGAGACAAAAATAGGCAGACCGGTCATCGTAAAGGCGACCGCTAAACCATAAATCGGATACACTTGTTGATAGACATAGAATCCTTCATCCCCGGTTAAATTCTGAAAGGGGACTTTATAGATCGCACTTAGAAATTTGGAAACAAATGAACTGGCGGTCAGCAATAAACCGCCTGTTACCATTTGATTGATTTGCTTATTTTTCTTGTTCATTTATTTCTTCCTTTGCGATTATTCATTAGAAGCTTCAACTTCATCCGCAAGTGCTTCCGCTTCTTCTTGTTCTTTTTCTCTTTGTTCTTCCACATAATCATATAAGTTTCTTGTAAAGTTTAAAATGTGTTGGAGCCACTCGTAGTTTTCCATCCCCGGTTTCAAGTTAAATTGTACCGTTAATTGATCCCCTGGTTTCATATCCACTTTCAAAGGAATCCCATCGAGTGCTCGGAAAATTTCTTGCATCGGTATTTTTTTCGTTCCTTTTTCAGAGAAGGTCACATCGACTTTTGAACGTTTTTGGGTGATGGATTCAATTAAGTCCATTTCACTGTAGAATTTGATTAACCCAATCACCAATAAATCATCGACTTCTTGTGGAAAGTCGCCAAAGCGGTCAATAAATTCATCTTGTAATTCTACGTATTCATCTTCTCCAGAAAGCGAGCGGATACGTTTATACAACTCGATTTTTTGACGTTCATCGCTCACATAATGGCTTGGAATGTAAGCATCGACATCCACATCAATCTCAACCACTGTTTTCTCCACTTTATCTTCACCTTGTTTACGGGCAACTGCTTCTTGCAGCATTTGAGAATATAAATCAAACCCAACAGAATCGATAAAGCCATGTTGTTGCTGACCTAATAAGTTTCCAGCTCCACGAATGGATAAGTCACGCATCGCAATTTTGAACCCACTCCCTAATTCCGTAAAGTCCTTAATCGCTTGCAGACGCTTCTCGCTCTCTTCACTCAATAATTTATTTTGTTCATACATAAAGTACGCATACGCCACGCGACTGCTACGACCGACACGACCACGCAACTGATACAGCTGCGAAAGCCCCATACGATCCGCATCTTCTACGAGCAATGTGTTGACATTCGGCATATCAATACCCGTTTCGATAATCGTCGTGGTGACTAATACATCGTAATCTCCTTGTAGAAACTCAAACAAGATATTTTCAAGCTGAGTTTCGGTTAAGCGACCATGAATATAGGCGACACGTGCTCCAGGCACCAATTCTTCAATGTCACTCACACGCTTTTCAATCGTACTCACGCGATTGTGTAAGAAAAAGACCTGTCCGCCTCGAGCCATTTCGCGCTCGATTGCTTCACGAATGACTAAGCCGTTCATTTCTAAAACATACGTCTGCACCGGATAACGGTTTGCCGGAGGGGTTTCAATGACCGATAAATCTCTGGCGCCCACTAATGACATATGAAGCGTTCTTGGAATCGGTGTAGCTGTCAATGTTAGCACATCGACGTCTTTTTTCAGTTGTTTAATCCGTTCTTTATGCTTCACACCAAATCGCTGTTCCTCATCCACCACTAAAAGCCCTAAATCTTGGAACTTAATATCTTCAGACAGTAAGCGGTGTGTTCCAATAATAATATCGATTTTTCCTTTTCTTAAAGAAGAAGTAATCTGATCGACTTGTTTTTTCGTACGGAACCGACTGAGCATTTCAATTTTCACGGGGAAATCAATAAAGCGTTCCACAAAAGATTCATAATGTTGCTGGGCCAGAACCGTTGTTGGAACTAAGAAAGCTACTTGTTTGCCGTCTTGAACAGCTTTAAAGGCGGCTCGCATTGCGACTTCCGTTTTTCCATACCCGACATCTCCAACAACCAAACGGTCCATTGGTTTTTCTTTTTCCATGTCTTTCGTCACTTCTTCAATGGAACGCAACTGGTCAGGCGTTTCGGTATATGGGAAAGCTTCTTCAAATTCACGGTAATATCCATCATTTTTCGAGAAGGCATGCCCTTTTCGGCTTTCACGTTCTGCGTACAATTCGATTAATTCATCCGCAATATCTTCCACTTGTTTCTGGACACGCGATTTCGTTTTCGCCCAAGTCGTCCCGCCCAATTTATGGATGCGCGGTTCTTTTCCTTCGGCGGAAACATATTTTTGAATTAAATTCAATTGTGTCACAGGGATAAGCACGCGGTCGTTCTTTTGGTATTCAATCGTTAGATAGTCTTGATGGACGCCGCGAATTTCAACGGTTTCCATTCCGACGTATTTACCAATCCCATGACTCACATGAACCACATAATCCCCTGGATTTAGTTCATTGTAATTTTTAATGCGTTCCGCGTTTGAGATATTTAACTGACGGCGACGCTTTTTCGCCATTCGGTTAAATAATTCAGCTTCTGTGAGCACCGCAACCTTCTCTTCAATCAATTCAAAACCATGTTGCAATGTGTAAGGCAAGATTTGAAGGCCTGTTTCTTCTATCGACTCATCAGCCTCTAAGATTTTGGCATTTAATTTAAAATCCTTAAATGTTCCTAGGATTTGATTGGCACGTTCACTGTTTTCAGTCATGACAACAATCGTATATCCACGATTGAGCCAGCCTTCCACTTCCGCTTGAATCATCGGCATTTGACCAAAGAATTTCTGCATCTCTCGGTAATGGAAGTTATGAATCGATGAAACTCGTGTGCTCCCCATTCCTTTTTGCAGGAGCGAGAAGTAAATTCGCGGATGATCCAGCGCTTTTTGATTGTCTAAGAAATCATGACTGAATGCTTGCCCTTCCAGAATACGATGTTGACCGGTTTGGCTTTCCACCCATGCAAATTCTTCTTCCTCTAATTTCTGATTGCTTTCTAAAATTCGAGGATATTCGTCATAAAGAATCAAAGCATCTTCAGGAATATAATCGATAATTGAGCTGGTTTGCTCATACAAAAAGTGGGTATAAAACGAAAATGTTTCATCCCATTCATCATTTTCTAACGCTTCTATCGTCGGCATTAAATGTTTGCCTAAAAGTTCTTTCGACTCATCATCTTCCAGTTTGTCATTCGTTTTTTCGTATGCTTCCTTAATCCGTGCGGTTGCTTTATCCCACAACTCTTTAGGTAAAATCATTTCCGTTGCAGGTGGTACATGTACTTCTTCCAATTGTTCCATCGATCTTTGCGAATCGGCATCAAAGGAACGAATCGAGTCCACTTCTACGTCAAACAATTCAATACGGACAGGATACTTTTCCGTTAATGGATAAATATCGATAATTCCTCCGCGTACACTAAATTCTCCTGGAGAAGCGACAATTTGTTCGCGTACATAGCCTATACTGACCAATTGACTAATCAAGTCCTCCAACTCAACATCTGTTTCCATATTGATCGTTAGATGCGCTTCTTGGTAGATTTCTTTTGGCGGAAGTAATCTTCTAGCTCCGGCGACTGGAATAATAATGATTCCTGGTTCATTTGAAAGAAGAAACTCTAACGTTTCAATTCGTTCTGCTTGTTCTTCAGGAGACGCAATGGATTGCTGGACATGTATCATGTCATTTACGTTATAGACATTCATCTTCGCTTCATCATAAAAAACTCTTAAATCGTTATATAATAAATTCGCTTGGTGCAAATTCGCCGTAAAAATAATCATCGGCTTCTTTTTTCTCTCTGCAATTCCAGCAATTAAGCTTGCCCGAGCAGATCCGGCAATGCCTGTAACCAATTGCGTCGATGTTGGTGTAATTTCATTTAACACGTTTTGGAAGTTGCTTTTTTGAAAGAATAAATCAAGCATTTGTGTCATCGATTCGTTTCTCCTCTCTACTTTTGAGTGATTTCATATTTTTTTAAACTCCATCTCTTTCATGTTCAAAATTTTTAATTAAATTCATTCATTGTTTCTAGGAAGGTATGGTCATGTCCCCAATGTTTTATCGCATCTTCCACTGCTTGAACCGCTTCTTTCATATCGTCGATTTCTTCTGTTGGAAACCGGCTCAAAACATGAGAAACGACTGTTTGACGTGGGGAAGGCCGACCGACACCTACGCGGATACGGTTAAATTCTTTGGTCCCTAAATGTTGGATAATGCTCTTCATCCCATTGTGACCGCCATGGCCACCTTTCGCGCGTAATCGTATTTTCCCGACCGGCAAATCCATATCGTCGTAAATGATGACGATATCCTCTCCCGTTAGATTATAATAATCCATCCACGGCTGCACGGATTCACCAGACAAATTCATAAACGTTTGAGGTTTTATTAAGACAATTTTTTCAGTGCCTATGCGACCTTCCGCATATAAGGATTTAAATTTTGTTTGATTAAAGGTCAGACCTAAATTCTCGGCAATTCGGTCTACAGCGATAAAGCCAATGTTATGCTTCGTATTTTGATACTTGGTACCTGGATTTCCTAAACCAAAGATTAATTTCATTTCTTATAAGCCTCCAAGCTCGTTGATTCTTAACATGCAAAAAAGCTGGATAAGTTGCCTTACCCAGTCTGTGCTCAAGTAGCTAAATTATAGCATAATCTCGGATTGTTTAACAAAGGTTTCTCTTCTCAAACCTGGATTCCTTTCGTGTGGATGAAGATTTGTTAAGTCTTCATCTCAACGATTTTTCTTTAATTCATTGGTCAAACATTACATTTGTGACCTGTAAGCTTTATTTATTGGTCAAATTTTCATTTAGTGACCAATAAATTTAAAAACTAACTTATCTTTGGGGGTCCAATGAGCCGCTAGACCAATCAGTAGTTTTAGCCTTATTCTTCTTGTATAAAATAAAAAAGACAAGCTTTCGCCTGTCTTCTTTTGGATTTAAAAATTATTCTGCTGATTCTTCTGCAGCTGAACCTTCTACTAATACAACATTTTCATAACGGTAGAAATCATCGGCAGCTACTTCATCGCCAACTTCACCTAGTTCATCTGGTGAGATTCCAACCACGTATTCAGCATCTGCTGAAGGCTCTTCTACTGTAAACTCAACTTCTGCTGTATCAGAAACAACTTCTGCTACAGTACCATCTTCAAGTAAGTAGACATTGTAGCTTTCCGCATCCGTTAAAGCAGTTACAGGAATTGTTGCTGCTTCACCCGGAGCGTATTCTACTTCGTAGCCATCTACTGTCCAAGCCCCAGTAACTTCTAGACCGTATTCTGGGAAAGCTTCGCCAGATTGTTGTTTTGCTTGTTCAATTAAATCTTGGCTTGAACCTTTTGTTTCTTCAGTATCTTCTGCATCTGTTGTTTCGTCAGTTTCTGCTCCAGTATCTTCGGTTTGCTCTGTGTCTTCTGTAGCTGGTTCTTCAGCATCATCTGTAGCACATGCTCCAAGAGCTAGTGTAGAAACTGCTAATAAGCTAACTAATTTTTTATAGCTCATTCAGTATTTCCCCCTATTTTCTATTAATAAATGTAACCGCTCGATTAATTCATTTTATTGCTATTAAATGATTTCGCTCACAAATATATTAGCACACTTTTCTGCTTGAACACAAATATATATAGACTAAATTCTAATATTATTTACACTTATATAATCTAATCTGAAACGTGATTTCGGATGATTTCTATAAATCTCTCTGTCAAATTAGCTGTATAGCCCCATAACCGATGCGTTTCTATCTCATAGAATGGGATACGTTCTTTGCGGTAAATGACTTCAAAAATATGTCCTTCTTTTTCTTGGTCTTCAATAAACTGTTCATCAAAAATAGGATCAAATCCTACCTCAAAATATGTAGGTGGTGTTTCAAGTAAATATTGCAATGGAATGGTATAAATTTTTCCACTTCTTCATTCGGCTCAATTTCTTCAAATTTAACATTGACTAATTCGCCAACAAAACAATAAATCGTCATGTGGCTACCGACGATATAATCAATTTCTCCCATTACTTGAATTTGGTCGCGAGCTAGATTCAACTCTTCCATGGTTTCTCGCACAGCAGCCTGTTGATAGGTTTCGCCTTTTTCGACACGACCTCCTGGAAAGGAAGAATCGCCTGCTTGGGATACTAACTTACTGCGCACTTCGTACAGAACATGCAGCTCGCCATTTCTTCGAATTAAAGGCAGTAGCACGGATGAATTTCTCGTATTTCCATAAATCTTTGGCTCATAATCTTTTATGCTTCTTTTTATTTTATCCAATTTATCTAACATTTTAATCCCCTCGAATTCAAACTATTCATTCTTAGTATACTGGATATTTTTTAAAGAAGAAAACCATCTCTCTTCCACTGAGTGCATAGAATAATCCATACAAAAAGCAAGGAGGATATCCTCCTTGCTTTTTGCTTGTCAGTAAGACGTTATTATATGAGTAGCTTATTGGGGAGTATCACGTTCGTTTGGGGAAATGATATGATACGCTACTCTCTTCGTTAACTATAGCGTTCAATTGTAAATTATATAGTGAAAGAATTGTAAATTTTATGAAAAGGTTTCGTTTTTTATTTCATTTGACATAACTTTTCAAGATTTCCTATTCGATTTCAATCTTTTTAGTCGCTGACTTTTCAGGATCTTTTTTCGGAAGTTGAACAGTTAACAACCCATTTTCAAATTTCGCTGTAATACTGTCCTCGTCAATATCTTGAATAATGAACTGACGATTATACGAACGAGAGGAGCGTTCACGACGAATATAATTGAATTCTTTATTCGTTTCTTCAGTATCCTGTTCATATTTTGCCATAATGGATAACACGTTATTTTGATAGTCCACTTCAATGTTTTCTTTTGGAATACCCGGAATTTCGGCTACTACAATATACTCTTTGTCCGTTTCTTTGATGTCTGTGTTAAAACTTGTAGCTGTCGCCAATGACTGTCCAAATAAGTCATCGAAAAATCGTCCACCAAAATTCATAAAATCTCTTCGACTAGGGAACATATCGTTCATGATGGATTCTCCTCCCTAAAATCTCTTACGCTTGGTTTTCTCTTGTTTCAACTCTATTATAAATTTTCCTTAATTTTTCTGTCAAGCATTTACATCACCATGCATTGGCTTATTCAAAAGCATTATTCCATAAAAAAAGAACCCAGAAGCTGGGTTCTTTATCTCTTATTTATTTGAGAAATGGTTAGACGGTTTTTTCCATTGTTTCTGCTCTTTCATCCAAACCTTCTTGACCTTCCGTCTCAAGAATGTAAGCTCTGTTATCTACAATTCTAAAGAATGGATAGTACATGCCGGCTTGTAAAAGCATTAAAATAATTGTCCAAGCAGCACCTCTCCAACCACTGACTAAAAACATACCTATCGGAGCTGGTGTCGTCCAAGGTAAGTTAACCCCGTTTGTCAATGGGACTAATCCAGTAACCATGACAAAGTAGCTGAGGACGATACTAATCATTGGCACTAAAATAAATGGAATCAACATAATCGGGTTTAATACAATTGGAATACCGAAAATGATTGGCTCATTGATATTAAAGATACCAGGTCCTAATGCTAAACCACCTAATGTTTTGAACTGTTTAGATTTAGCAGCTGTTAGCATCAATAAGGTTAATCCTAGAGTTGCTCCAGATCCACCCATTGTTGGTAAAAAGGCATTAAACTGTACCGTCATAATATGTGGAAGCTCTTGCCCTGCTTGGAATGCATTCGCATTTTCAGCAGTTAAAGCTAAACGAATTGGGTTCATGATTGCTCCAACAATGTTTGCTCCGTGAATACCAAAAGACCAGAGAACTTGTTGTGCAAACATTGCTAATACGTTCGCACCAACTGAACCACCTAATGCTTGAAGGGGCGCTTGTAAAATATTAAAGATGAACTCGTTAGCATGTCCATATTGAGTCATTGCGAATCCCATACGAATTAAGTTGAATAATAAAATATTAATTAATGCTGGTATCAATGCTGAGAATGCTAGCGCAACGTTTGAAGGGACAGTATCTGGGAATTTAATGACCCATCCTCTTTGAATGACATAACGATAAATTTCTGTTGAAAGAATCGCTGTAATCATTCCTAAGAACAGTCCACTTGCTCCCAAGCTCCCCATTGGAATTGCAGCTGCTTCATTCACATCTAAAACTTGCGGAGTCAAGATAAAGAATGAAACTAATGCAATTATGGAAGCTCCTAAATCGTCGACTTTGTATTGTCTCGCTAAGGAACGAGCCATACCTATAATTACATAAATGTTCATTAAATTCATTGTCATTGTATAAGGAATATTGAAAAATTCTGCCCAGTTTTCACCAAAAAGTCCTGCCATAAATTCTGGATATCCTGGAATCGGTAGGTTTGCGAAGAGTAAGAACACGGACCCAACAATTAAGATAGATGTAACACCAAAGAAACCATCCTTGATCGCCGATAGATATTTATTTTGATCTAATTTCATGGCGATTGGAGTCATTAAGGACTCCACTCTATTCATTATATTATCCATAATTTTTCCCTCCATCTATAAATTCAAAGCCTTTCTTTATCAAATCCTATCCCCCTTATATTTCATTTAGGCTTTATCCATTTATGTAAAAAGAGCTTTGACTCTCAGAAACAATAAAAAGTTACTTTTATGTATGGGCTTTCATGAATATAATATCAATAACATTGAAAAAAATCCATATATTTGATGAATATTTTTATTTAAATTAGTTATTTTATTCATTTAAGTATATGTTTTTCTTTCTAATCCTTCTTTAACACTGTGTCTTAAAGAAGGTTTTTTATTAAAAAAGCCTTATCTTCGAATCACTCTCGTCAAATGACTGAAAGCAGTTCAAAAATAAGGCTTTTTATTATTTTTTATTGAATTAGTTGGTTTCTTTTACAGGCGTTCTTTCTTCTAGAGCTTCAGCTCTTTCTTCTAATCCTTCTTCACCTTCAGTTTCAAGGATGTAAGCATTGTTGTCTACCACTCTAAAGAATGGGTAGTACATGGCTGCTTGAAGAACCATTAAGATTAGTGACCATACGCCACCACGCCATCCACTTACAATAAACATTCCAATTGGTGCTGGTGTTGTCCATGGTAAGTTTACACCGTTTGTTAATGGAACTAGTCCAATACTCATGACAATGTAGCTTAATACTGTACTGATTAATGGAACTAAGATAAATGGAATTAACATAATTGGGTTCAATACAATTGGAATACCAAAGATAATTGGTTCGTTAATATTGAATAGTCCAGGTGCTATAGCTAGTCCACCAAGTGTTTTGAATTGTTTTGACTTAGCAATGGTTAACATAAGTAAAGTTAAACCTAAAGTTGCTCCAGATCCACCCATTGTTGGTAAGTATGAGATGAATTGTGAAGTCATTATATGTGGTAATTCTTCGCCTGCCTGGAAAGCATTTGCGTTATCTACTGTTAAAGCTAAACGAATTGGAGTCATAACGGCGTTAACAATATTTGCTCCGTGAATACCAAATGACCATAGTAATTGAGCTAAGAAAATAGCGACCAAGTTCGCACCTAACGTTCCACCTAAAGCTAAAAGTGGTGCTTGTAAGATGTTAAAGATAAATTCATTTGCGTGACCATACGAAGTCATTGCAAATCCCATACGAATTAAATTGAATAATAAGATATTAATTAATGCCGGTATCAATGCTGAGAAAGCTAATGCAACGTTTGAAGGGACAGTGTCTGGGAATTTGATGACCCATCCTTTTCGAATCACGTAACGATAAATTTCAGTTGAAATAATCGCTGTCAGCATACCTAAGAAAAGGCCACTTGCACCTAGACTTCCCATTGGAATAGCTGCCGCTTCATTCACATCCATGACTTGAGGCGTTAAAATAAAGAATGAAACAAGAGCTGTGATTGAAGCACCTAAGTCGTCTACTTTATATTGTTTTGCTAATGAACGAGCCATACCAATAATGACATAGATATTCATCAAGTTCATTGTCATGCTGTATGGTACGTTAAAGAATTGTGCCCAGTTTTCTCCAAAAAGTCCTGCCATAAACTCTGGATAACCAGGAATCGGTAAGTTTGAGAATAATAAGAATGTTGAACCAACGATTAAAATTGATGTGACACCAAAAAATCCATCTTTGATTGCTGTTAAATATTTATTTTGGTCTAACTTCATCGCAATCGGTGTCATAATTGCTTCCATTTTATTTAATGCATTTTCCATAATTTTTCCTCCATATTAAACGAATGAATCCGCTATCAACTTAAGGCTCCTCTCTTGTGATTTTTTATACATTTTGCATTCATTCATTTATAATTAATCCATCCAAACAAAAATATATTTCAATCTCGAAAAATATGCAAGCGTTTTTTTACAATTTGTAATCACTTTCATCGCTATCATCTCAAGAGTATTGTTACACCGCCATTTTCACTTAAAAAAATTTTTAAATGTATTTAAATGTACACTTGTTCACATAGACCTTTAAGTTTGTATACTGTTTTCTCTGTCCTTTTTCAATTGATGAAAAAACTCCAACTTATTCTTTTACCTTTAACAAGGCTCAATAAGTTGGAGTTTGAGATTTTATTCATTTATTCTTTTGATGGTGTAAAGTTATGTGTTGGAAGCTTCGTAAATGGAATCAACCGCTTCTTGTAGTTTCTGATTAAATTCCTCTTCACTTTGATTCACATTTAAGTCCTGTGTTAAAGCTCGGGAGAAGCTTGCAATGAGTCCATTATTTAACTTCAGCTGATCGTTCGCCATTTCTGTAGAGTATCCTCCTGATAGAGCAACGACTCTGACAACTTGAGGATGCTCGATTAATTCTTTATATAAGTTTGGTTCAGTAGGAATCGTTAACTTAAGCATGACGAATTGATCTTCATTTAACTCATCTAAGTGCTTCTTAATAGAATCTTTCAAGTAAGCTTCAATATCTTCTTTATCTTCAGCCGCAATATTGACTTCTGGTTCAATAATTGGAACTAGACCGGCATCAATAATTTGTCGAGCCATTTCAAATTGCTGGTCCACTACTGCATCGATACCCGATTTGTTAAATTCCATAATATTGGAACGCATTTTCGTTCCGAACATCCCTTTTTCAACCGATTCTTCTAGCAAAGTATCTAATTCAGGCATTGGCTTCATTAATTGTACGCCATTTTCTTTGTCAGCTAAACCTTTATCTACTTTAATAAAGGGTACAATTCCTTTATCTCTTAAATACTCGCCCGTGTATTTTCCTTCTACTTTATTCTTCATAGTATGTTCAAAAAGAATCGTTCCAATGATCTTATCACTCGTAAATGCTGGTGAAGTCATGATTCTCGTCCGCATTTCATGAACTAAATCAAACATCTCTTCATCCGATGAGTATTCATCTTCACTAATTCCGTACATTTCCAATGCTCGAGGTGTACTTCCTCCACTCTGATCTAAAGCTGCAATAAATCCTTCTTTGTTCTGGACAATGTCAAATTGTTCTTGATTCATTTGGCTTACCCCTCCGTAAAATTTTACGTGTCTGTTTTGCTTGCTCTAAATCTCTACATTTTCAGTTTACTAAAAAGAGGCTTATGATACCAACAATACCATTTGATTGGTAAAACCCTATAAAAAGCATGACTATTATTAAAAAGTTGTAAAAGATAAATTATTTTATGATTTCGCTTGCATGAAATCCATTACATAAAGTACAGTTGTATTGAAAGTTGATATAAAAGCGTTTTAAAAACAAGGAGGAAAAAAGCGCATGGGTAAAGAATCATTAAAAATTGTTACAATCGGTGGAGGTTCAAGTTATACGCCTGAACTGATTGAAGGGTACATTTTACGTAAAGACCAACTTCCAATTCGCGAAATTGTTCTAGTCGATATTGAAGAAGGTAAAGAAAAGCTTGAAATCGTTGGTGAAATGGCGAAACGTCAAATTAAAGCGGCAGGATTAGATTGGAAAGTTACTTTAACTTTAGACCGCTATGAAGCCTTAAAAGACGCGGATTATGTAACAACTCAGTTCCGTGTTGGATTATTGGACGCTCGTGTTAAAGACGAACGTATTCCATTATCACATGGAATCCAAGGACAAGAAACAAACGGTGCAGGTGGTATGTTCAAAGCATTCCGTACAATTCCAGTGATTTTAGACATTATTGAAGACATGAAAGTTCAATGTCCAGATGCTTGGTTAGTAAACTTCACAAACCCTGCAGGTATGGTTACTGAAGCTGCGATTAAACATGGTGGATGGGAACGTACATTAGGTCTATGTAACGTACCAATTGGCCACGTAAAAGGTGCAACAGAAGCATTAGGTAAAAAAGAAGAAGATTTATTCTTCCACTTTGCAGGAATTAACCACTTCCACTGGCACAGAGTTTACGATAGAGAAGGTAACGAGTTGACTCAAGAAGTCATTGACAAACTCTACAACCCTGATAGCCAAAACCGTGGTGACATGGAAAACATCCATGCGGCTCGTTTCAATTATGAGCAAATTAAAGATCTTGAAATGCTCCCAGCTGGTTACCACCGCTACTACTACATTGAAGATGAAATGTTAGAGCATGGTATCCAAGAATTTAAAGAAGGTAAAACTCGTGCGCAAGTGGTTAAAGAAACAGAACGTCGTCTATTCGAATTATACAAAGATCCAGAATTAGACTACAAACCTGAAGAATTAACGCAACGTGGTGGAACACACTACTCTGACGCTGCATGTGAAATTATCGCTTCTATTCAAAACGACAAACACACTGAAATGGTTGTTTCAACGAAAAACAACGGTACAATCACAGATTTACCATATGACGCAGCGGTTGAAGTTTCAGGTGTTGTAACTTCTAAAGGATTCGTTCCTTACAACTGGGGTGCATTTGAAAATGCAGGAGCTCGTGGTATGTTACAGTTAATGAAAGGTATGGAAGAAACAGTTATCCGTGCCGCTATTACAGGTGACTACGGTGCAGCTTTACATGCATTCACAATCAACCCATTAGTACCAGGTGGTAAAATTGCGAAAACATTACTAGATCAAATGTTATACGCACACAAAGACTACTTACCACAATTTGCAGACAAAATTAAAGAAATTGAAGAAAATCAACCAGAAGACGTTCAATATGTTGATGAGTTAATGAAATCTAACTAATTCGTTTTCTGAAGAATCGTCAACAAAAGGACTCAAGAAGCTATGCTTCTTGAGTCCTTTTTGCTTTTCTTCTTATCTTACTAAATATACTATACATAATTTTGAAAACGGTTGCATTTTACTCCGTTTTAGCTTATTGTAAAATTGAATCTTTTACATGTAGAACAATTATGAATAGAGAGGTGGAAAAATGACAGAGATATTATTTAACGAAACAGTACTCCGTGACGCCCATCAGAGCTTAATGGCCACACGAATGTCGACAGAGGATATGCTGCCGATTGTGGAAACAATGGACCAAGCGGGTTATTACGCGCTCGAATGTTGGGGTGGCGCAACGTATGATGCAGCCATCCGCTTTTTAAATGAAGACCCTTGGGAAAGACTCCGGGAAATTCGAAAACGGACACCGAACACCAAATTGATGATGCTTTTAAGAGGACAGAATTTAATTGGTTATCGTCATTATGCAGATGATTTGGTCGATCTCTTTGTAAAAAAAGCGACTGAAAATGGTATTGATATTTTCCGTATTTTTGATGCATTAAATGACCCAAGAAACCTTGAAGCTTCTTTAAAAGCAGTCAAAAAGTACGGCGCACATGCCCAACTCGCTATCGCTTATACGACAAGTGAAGTTCATACCGTGGAATATTATACACAACTAGCCCGTGAATATAGTCAGTTAGGGGCTGATTCTTTATGCATCAAAGATATGGCTGGAATTTTAACCCCTGCAGTTGCTCGTGAATTAATTCCGGCGATCAAAGAAATTGTAGATATACCCGTGAACTTGCATACACATGCGACCAGCGGCGTGTCGCAAATGACTTATCTGGCAGCAGCAGAAACAGGGGTGGACATGATTGATACGGCTATCTCACCCTTCGCTGAGGGCACAAGCCAACCGGCTACTGAATCCATGGCCATTGCATTAAATGAAGTTGGCATCGACGCGCATTTAGACTTAGAGGTTTTAGAAAAGATTTCAGATTATTTTAAAGATGTCCGCAATAAATACCTTGAAGATAAAACACTCGATCCCAAAATGATTTTCGCAGAACCAAAAGCCTTGCTTTATCAGGTGCCAGGAGGCATGTTATCAAATTTAAACTCCCAACTTATTGAAGCAAATGCCATTGATAAATACGAAGAAGTGTTGAAAGAAGTGCCCGCCGTACGAAAAGACTTGGGCTACCCGCCGTTAGTGACCCCAATGAGCCAAATGGTCGGAACACAGGCTGTATTTAATGTCCTTTCAGGCGAACGATACCAGATGGTACCTAATGAAATCAAAAACTACCTCAAAGGATTATACGGAAAATCACCTGCCCCTATAAATGAATCATTCCGTCAATCGATTATCGGAAATGATGAAACCATAAACGATCGACCAGCAAATCATTTGGAACCAGAATTTGAGACCTTAAAGGCTGAACTTGGCGATTTAGCTAAAAATGAAGAAGATGTATTGACTTATGCATTATTCCCCCAAGTTGGAGAAGCTTATTTAAAAACAAAATACCAAATCTCAAAAGATGATGATGGACCTATAAGAATCCAAGCTCGATATCGTACTTAACATTTAATCATGCACCATTTGACAAGGAGGTAGGCATCGCATGACTAGTATAAGCTTATTTGATGGTTTAATGTTAACGATTGTTTCCATGCTCGTCGTTTTTCTAGTTTTAGCTGCTATCTGGGGACTTACAGAACTCACTGCTCATTTCGCAAGAGAAGAAGCCCCTTCACAAATCTCTACTCCTCGACAGCCGACAACCGACCCGCTCGCTTCATTCCACCCACCCAACCAAGACGATTTACCTGCCCATGAAAAACATCAAAAAGCAGCGGAAATCATTGCCTTAATCCTCGCATCCGAAGACCAATCAAATAAAAAGTTTGAAATTATTGAATCTAAACGTGTGAAGTAAATAGGAGGGATCTAAATGAAAAAATACGAAATAGAAATAAATAATGAAGTCTACCATGTAACTGTACGAGAACTGCCGGCAGATACAGAGATGACTGTGAAAGAAGAAGATATTCCTAAAGAAAACACGTCCAATCAAGTAACTGACGAATCATCAGAACCAACGATTAAAGAAGACAGTACCATAGTCAAAGCACCAATGGCAGGAACGATATTAGCCGTCAATGTCTCACCGGGGCAAAAAATTGTTCAAGGTGAAACGCTGATTGTGCTGGAAGCAATGAAAATGGAAAATGAAATTGTAGCTCCTGTTGATGGCGTGGTAGAAGATATCTATGTCAGCAAAAATGAACGTGTTGAATCTGATCAAGTGCTTCTCTCTTTATAGGAGGTGACGGCTTAAATGATTGATGCTATAAATGATTTAATTCAAACATCCGGATTATTGAATATGACGTTTCAAGAACTCATTGTCATTGGACTTGCCCTCATCCTTATTTACTTAGCCATCGCGAAACAATACGAACCATACTTATTAATTCCTATTGGTTTTGGAATGTTGCTGGCCAACTTGCCTTTAACGGGTCTGATGCGCCCCGAGACAGCTGCTGAAAGCGGCGGATTGCTTTATTATTTATACCAAGGTGTTGGCTTAGGGATTTTTCCACCTTTAATTTTTCTTTGTCTAGGCGCTTCAACAGACTTTGGACCCTTGATTGCCAACCCTAAAACTTTATTATTAGGCGGTGCTGCACAATTTGGAATATTTGCTGCTTTCTTTGGCGCTTTAGCGCTTGGAATGACACCGAATGAATCTGCAGCCATCGGAATTATTGGTGGAGCCGATGGACCGACCGCCCTTTACGGTGCTGCTCGCTTGGCAGAACATATTTTACCCACGATTGGTATTGCTGCTTATTCATATATGGCACTGGTGCCTATTATTCAACCACCAATCATGCGTGCTCTGACTACTGAAGAAGAAAGAAAAACGGTCATGACACAAACGCGACCGGTTTCAAAGCAAGAAAAAATTATTTTCCCGATTGTTGTCACTTTATTCGTCAGCCTTTTAATTCCATCAGCAGCGACTTTAGTCGGCATGCTGATGTTAGGTAACCTGATTCGAGAAAGTGGCGTTGTTCCTTTGTTAGCAGATACCTTAGAAAATGCTATGATGTATATCCTTACGATCCTCTTAGGGGTTTCAGTCGGTGCATCGGCGAGCGCAGAGATTTTATTGTCTTTAGATACGATAATTATCATTGTCATAGGACTATTTGCTTTTGTCTTTGGGACTGCAAGTGGTGTACTAATGGGGAAATTGATGTATCGATGGACAAATGGAAAAGTGAATCCACTGATTGGTTCAGCAGGCGTTTCTGCTGTCCCTATGGCCGCTAGAGTCTCACAAGCAGAAGGAATAAAAGCGAACCCTAACAATTATCTTCTCATGCATGCGATGGGGCCAAATGTTGCAGGAGTTATCGGTTCTGCCATCGCTGCAGGAATCCTTATTCATTTCTTTGGCTAACGAAGTAATATGTAAAGACCCGTTGAAAACGAAAAAGGAGCTAGGACATTCCTAGCTCCTTTTTTAAATTTTGTAAGATTAAGTCGTGGTTACTGCAAATCTTCTTGCCAGATACTTAGAGAATAATGAAAGTGAAAAACAAATGACAAAATAAAAAGCAGCCATAGCCACAAACATCGGAATCACATAAGACGTATCTTGTCCATAAACAATTCTAGCATTATGCGTCAATTCGGGTAAGGTGATGATTGTTGCTAATGACGTGTCTTTAATTAATGCAATCAGCTGACTGACAATTGACGGTAAAGTATCTCTTGTCGCTTGCGGCAACAGAATATTGAATATAATTTGTGTTTTAGTCAATCCTGTTGCAAGACCCGCTTCGGTCTGTCCATCAGGAATCGCTTTTAGCCCACCTCGGATGATTTCTGAAATCATTGCTCCTTCAAAAATGGACATAGCTGCCACTGTCGACCAAAAGACATTCAATCCTATCCCAATTTCTGGTAAAGCAAAGTAAGTAAAGAATATAATCAATAGTAAAGGCAGGTTACGAATGATATCAATCATCCAACCGACAACTTTAGAAACAACGGGAATTTCATAATAACGAACGACGCCTAAAATATATCCTAAGATCACACTGATAACAATCGAGAAAAAAGCGACTTCTATTGTTACACGGAGACCTTCTAATAAGAATTGGATATTCATCCATGAAAAAGCTTCTGTAAAATTCATATTCAATCTCCTCCTTATTGATCATTTACTCCGAGTTTAACTTCGAGTTTTCTTGTCAGATAAGTCAATGGCAAAGTAATGATCAAATAGAATACTCCCACAAGAATATACGTATCAAATGTATTAAAGGTTTCCATCGCAATAAAGTCTCCATAATACATCAAATCAAGACCAGCAACCATCGCAAGGATGGATGAGTTTTTAACGAGGTTAATAAACTGGTTTCCTAATGGGGGAATCACGATACGAATCGCTTGCGGCAAGATAATATAGCGCATAATGTCTGACTGTTTCATCCCTTGCGATAATCCAGCTTCCATCTGACCGGTGGGTACACTTAGAATCCCCGCGCGAACATTATCGGCGATAAAGGATGAGGTGTAGATAATCAATCCAGTCGTTCCTGCGACAAATCCTGAAATATTCATAAAGTACATAGGGATAACTGCATAGAAAAACATCACAATAACCAATAAAGGAATATTTCTAAAAAATTCTACATAAGCATTTGCGAATCCTCTAAGAAACTTATTCGGAGTTAGTTGTAGAACCCCCATCAAAGTACCAAGGATTAAACTGAAAAATAACGCAATCACACTGGATATCAATGTGTTCTTAAAGCCTTCGAGTAACATAGGCCAATATTGTTGTAGTAATTCAATCATTTTTCGCCCTCACCTTCTTCAACGGAAGATGCAGCATCCGCAGCCCCTGTTGTCGATGTGCTGCCACTGCCTGGAGCATCGGCTGGAAGGATGTGACCAAACCATTTTTCATAAATGGCATCATAGACACCATTGGCTTGGATAGTATCCAATGCTTCATTCACCATCGCGAGGAAATCTTCTTGCCCTTTGTTAATCGCTATCCCGTAAGGTTCTTCTGTAAAGTTCTCACCTGCTAGTCGATATCCAGGATTCATATCAATCATCCCCATCAATATCGCATTATCTGTCGTCAAGGCATCGCCTTGCCCGGATTGTAAAGCTACAAATCCCTCGCTGTAATTTTCTAAATCCAATACTTCGACTTGCGGAGCTAGCTCACGCATATTTTGTGTAGAACTTGAACCTTTAATCGCAAGCACTGTATGCTCAGATGTTAAATCTCCAATCCCATGAATTTCCGAATCTTCTGGGACAAGCAGGGATTGACCTCCATTAAAGTAAACATCACTAAAATCTACTTCTTTAAGTCTTTCTTCAGAAATGGTCATCGTGGCTAAGATACCATCGATTTTCCCATTTTTTAAAAGTGGAATTCGCGTTTTAGAAGTCACTTCAACAAATTCCGCTTCGCCTTCACCATTCGTCATTTCATCGGTGATGGCTT
>DATGSY010000054.1:0-5277 GCA_035302125.1 Atopostipes sp. | reverse complement strand
AAAAGAAGCAGACTATGATGTAATCGGAATTGGGAAAATTAATGACATCTTTAATGGGCAAGGTCTTACAGATTATGTGCGTACAGATTCAAATATGGATGGTGTAGATAAGCTAGTACAGACTATAAAAGAAAAAGACTTTACAGGATTAAGCTTCACAAACTTGGTTGACTTTGACGCGAAGTTTGGTCACCGCCGCAATCCGGAAGGTTATCGTGATGCTTTGGAAGAGTTTGATGCTCGTGTACCTGAGATTGTTGAAAATCTTAAAGCAGATGATTTGCTTATCTTAACCGCCGATCATGGAAATGATCCGACGCATGAAGGTACAGATCACACAAGAGAATATGTGCCTCTTTTAGCTTATAGCAAGCAACTAGAAAATACCGGCGAACTACCAAAGGGGTATTTTTCAGACATAGCTGCAACCATTTTAGATAATTTTGGATTAGAGCCTATGGAAAACGGCACAAGCTTTTTGAGTCATTTAAAATAAATGGAGGTTTGAATATGAATAATTTACATGAAGATGTTTTTTCTAAAGCTAGAAATGCAGCGAGTTACATTAAAGAACAAGGTGTAGGAAAAGTCGAAGTAGGATTAATTTTGGGATCAGGATTAGGAGAATTAGCGGATGAAATCGAAAATCCAACAGTTATCCCTTATGAAGAGATTCCATCTTTCCCAGTCTCAACGGTAGCAGGACATGCTGGTCAACTGGTTTATGGAACTTTGGGTGGGAAAAAAGTCCTTGCCTTACAGGGCCGTTTCCACTATTACGAAGGATATGAGATGAATGAAGTCACGTTCCCTGTAAGAGTCATGAGCATGTTGAAAACAGATTCTTTAATTGTGACCAATGCAGCAGGTGGCGTGAATCCGAATTTCACACCTGGTGATTTAATGTTAATTACTGATCATATTAACTTGTTTGGGACAAACCCGCTAATCGGTCCAAATGATGATAAATATGGACCAAGATTCCCAGATTTAACAGAAGCTTATGATGTAGAATACCAAAAGCTTGTAAAGGAAGTCGCTGCTGATTTAGATCTTTCTTTACGCGAAGGCGTTTATTTAGGGATGACGGGACCAACTTATGAAACACCTGCTGAGGTGCGCATGGTTCATACCCTTGGTGGGGATGCGGTAGGCATGTCAACAGTACCAGAAGTTATCGTCGCCCGCCATTCAGATATACGCGTTATTGGAATCAGTTGTATTTCAAATCTAGCCGCGGGTATGGGCGAAAAATTGGACCATGAAGACGTCATTGAAGTAACGAGCAAGATTCGTTCTTCGTTTAAAGAATTAATTGTCAACGTACTACAAAATATTTAATTAGAAATGCAACGAGCAATTTACTTTTGGATGGATGATTCAAATCTCCATGAAAAGTAAATTGCTTTTTCTCATGAGACTGTTCTCTAAAAATACATACATATAGAAAGAATAGAATGACTCGATTAATAGAGGTTAAACGAAAAGGCTTTGCATTATTTTCATTAGACAATTGCATGTTGAATCAATAACTGTTATTTTATGCCTGTATAACTTGCATTTTAGATAATGTTGCGTCTATAATGTGAAATCGTGTATAATAGATAATTGGAACTAAGTGAAAAGTGGGTTTAATATATGTCAAACATAGAAGAATTAATTAATTTTACATCTAGAGACACCATTCGAATTACTGATGAAAATCATTTAGAGATTGGTGGTGTAGACACTGTAGAGTTAGCCAATAAATATGGGACGCCTTTAGTGATTTATGATATTGAAACCATTCGAAAGAATATATCCCAATTAAAAGAAGGGCTCAATGCTTATGAGGGGAAAACTGAAGTGTCCTACGCAAGTAAAGCTTTCTCATCTGTTGCTTTATATCAAATTATTAAACAAGAGAATATATCGATAGATGTGGTTTCTGGTGGAGAGCTTTATTTAGCACAACAAGCCGGTTTTCCAGCGAAACGCATTAATTTCCATGGAAATAATAAATCTTTGGAGGAATTAAAAGCGGCCTTAGACTACAATATCGGACATATTATTGTGGATAATTTCCATGAGTTGAATCTTTTAGATATTTTGACAAAAGAGCGACAACAAAAAACAGATATTATTTTGAGGATTACACCAGGTGTGTCAGCAGATACACACAAATATATCATGACTGGACAAGCGGATTCGAAGTTTGGTTTCGATCTTCAAAGTGGTCAAGCAGAGACGGCTTTATTAGAAGCTTTAGAATCAGAGTATTTAAATGTCAATGGATTGCATATGCATATTGGTTCGCAGATTTTTGACACTAAAAGCTATGCGGCATCGATGAATCAAATATTAAATTACTTGAGTGATTGGCGCGATAAGTATCAATTTGAATTAAATATATTTAATATAGGTGGCGGGTTTGGAATTCAACATACTACAGAAGAAGCTTGGAATTCACCAAAAGAGCAGTTAGCCGTAATCAGCCGTGAATTGATGAAGTTATTGGATGACTACAATCTTCCCTGTCCAGAGCTTTGGATTGAACCAGGGCGAAGTATCGTCGGTGAAGCTGGAACAACGATTTATAAAATTGGAAGCCAGAAAAATCTTCCTGACGTTCGTCATTATGTTTCGGTAGACGGAGGAATGAGTGATAATATACGACCTGCATTTTATGATGCTAAATATACCGGATTTTTAGCTAATCGCATGAAAGATGAAGCGAATACTACAGTATCTATAGCTGGAAAAGCTTGCGAGTCGGGCGATATGCTAATTTTTGATTTGCCTCTTCCTGAAGCAAATCCAGGGGACTGACTCGCTGTCATAAATACAGGTGATTATACTTTCGCAATGGCGAGTAATTATAATCGTATACCACGCCCAGCTGTTGTATTTGTTGAAAATGGTAAAGAGTTCTTGGCGATTCGTCGAGAAACTCCAGAAGACTTTATGCGTTTTGAAAATTTTTTACCAGAAAATAACTAAATTCAGTAAGGAAGTTAGCAGGAGGGATTAAATGCTCGTTCCATATAACAATGACTATGAAAAAATAACCATGGGATTATTGTCCTATGTTCCTGATTTAGATGAACCATCAAGAATAGAAGAAGAATTAAACTGGTACAATGCCCAAGATAATCGAAAGATTTATTTGTGGAAAAGTGAAGAAACCAGTAATCTAATTGGCTTTGTGGGTGTAGAGGAAGAAGAGGATCTGGTCTTACTCAGACATATCGCTATCGATCCTTCATTTAGAAATGAAGGATTAGCTTATCGAATGCTGGACGCCTTACAAGAAAAGTATGATTCTAAAAATATTGTAGCAACATTAATTACGGCTACAATTATTTCAAAATGGCAAAAAAGAGTTTCAGAAAATAAAGACACTCTAGAAGATTCAAAAGATTAATTATTTGAGAGAGAGGCTATCAGGATGGAACATACACGTTCAGAAGAAAAATTAAAGCTGCAATTAGAAAACTTTGAAGGCCCTCTCGATTTACTTCTTCATTTAATTAATCAACTTGAAGTTGATATCTATGATATTCCAATTGCTGAGATTACGGACCAGTATATGAGATATTTAGAACACATGAAAACGAAACAAATTGATATTGCAAGTGAGTATTTTGTGATGGCTGCGACACTTATGCGCATTAAAAGTGAAATGCTTGTTCCAAGAAATGAAAATCAAGCAGAGTTGGAAGAGGATTTTTATGAGGAAGAAGATCCAAGAAAACCGTTAATGGAACTACTTTTAGAGTATAAACAAATCAAGGAAGTCGTTCCTAAATTTGAAGAGCGTCAAGTCGATCGTGCAGATTATTTTGGTAAAGATCCTACAAATATTTCTAGATATCGAGAAACGATTGAATTAGAAGATCAAGGCTTACAAGTATCTGATTTGAGAGCTATTTTTGCTGAGGTTTTGAAAAGACATAAACTTCAAACGCCTCAACCAACAACGATTGAGACAGATGAAGTCACTGTTGTGGAAAAAATGCATGACATCCGAACAAGAATTCTAAAAACTGGGAATTATCGAATTAAGTTTTCAGATTTATTGCAAAAATCGACGAAACAAGAAATCGTTGTTACTTTTTTAGCTATGCTAGAACTGATTAAAGATAGTCGGATATCCGTTGAACAGAAAACCATTCAGTCCGATATTTCAATATCTGTTATTGAAAAAGAAAAATTGAACAATGAAAAGCAGGGATCGAATGAATGATGTAGCAGTAATCGAAGCTTTATTATTTGTCGCCGGAGACGATGGGCTCTCCTTAGAAGAATTATCTAAATTAACGGAGAGCACTTTAGATGGTGTAGCCGTAAAAATTGAAGAATTAGCTGCCAGTTATGAAGAGAATGATACAAGTGGTCTTAAAATCATTGAAACAGCGAACACGTATCAAATCGTGACGAAAAGAGAATATGCAGACTACATCAAACGATACGCGCAGTCACCATTCTCACAAACATTAAGTCGTGCATTGCTGGAAACGTTAGCTATTGTTGCTTACAAACAACCAATTACTCGTGTTGAAATTGAGGACATACGAGGTGTTCAGGTAACCAATAATTTACAAAAACTTCGTTCACGACAATTAATTGAAGAAGTCGGGCGATTAGATAAGCCTGGAAAGCCATTATTGTATGGAACAACCCCTTTCTTTTTAGATTATTTTGGGATTAATTCATTAGATGAATTACCTCCACTTACTCAAGAAGAGGATGACGATGAAATGACCGATTTATTCTTTAAAAACTTCCAACAGTCATTTGGAGATATAGAGCAAGACGATTTTGAAATTTAACTGAGATTCTAGAAAGAACGAAAAGGAGGAGATGTAAATGGAACGTTTACAAAAAGTAATGGCTCACGCTGGTGTAGCGTCGCGCCGAAAATCTGAAGAGATTATTGAACAAGGGCGTGTGAAAGTAAATGGTGAGGTGGTTACTGAGTTAGGCACTAAAGTTTCTGCGAACGATATAATCACTGTGGATGATATTCCAATTGAACGTGAACAAAAAGTCTATATTTTATTAAATAAACCAAGAGAAACTATTTCAACAACAGATGACCCTAAAGACCGTGATACGGTCGTGGATTTAGTCGAGGGGATTGAAGAAAGAATTTATCCAGTAGGACGATTGGATTAGGATACTACTGGAGCGCTGCTTTTAACCAATGATGGAGAGCTCTCACATCAGCTCACGCATCCAAGTTTTGAATTTCCAAAAACGTATGTCGTGAAAGCGAAAGGTCGAATTTCAAAAAAA
>DATGSY010000053.1:0-2318 GCA_035302125.1 Atopostipes sp. | reverse complement strand
GTTTTACCTCTAAAAGCCTGTCATCGTCGTAATTTGCCATTTCAATGTATTGCTTAAGCATATTGCGTAATTCTGCCATTGACCTGGACAATGAGTTCATAAATGTAGCTTGCTTATCCCATGCAGTATGAACTTCAACATTAGTTTCATTTCCAAAATCGTCTGAACGCTCTTTCGTAGTAAATTCAGAATGGTCGTATTTATCTTCAACGAACATTATTTGTTGCGCTCTTATGATAGATGCAAATTGCATTTGTATGTTTGTCCAAAGTATATCTAATGGGTTAATCTCGTCAATCTTGTTCATAATTTCCAGTGTTTCTTCTGGTAAATATTTAGCGAATAAACCATGTTTAACCGCTGCTCTGTTCCGTTTTGTGAACTGATTCTTTGGATTAGGGTTGCCACTTCTTCTTTTCTGCCCTTTAGATGTAGTTTTTGTTTTTTTGTTAGGTTGCATCTCTTTTGAATCGGTTGCAACCTTTGTGTTTGTGGTTGCATCCTTTCTGGTTGCTTCCCTCGACCACTTTTCTCGGCTTCTACGGCTTTTCAGTGTGCCGAGTTTAACACCATGCTTTTCGGCAAGTGCTTTGAATGTAATGTTTGTCGTTTCCCATTCTTGTCTAATTTGTTCCCAATTCGGTTTTGCCATCTACATAAACACCGCCTCCCGATCTAAAAATAGGCATGAAAAAAGCACTCATCAAGAGCGCTGTTAATTTCCTCTAAAACAAATTGTCCAATTTCTTTTTTGCATAATTATATGCTGCTGTTTGTATTAAATCTGACCAACTATTAAATTCGGTTCTTTCTTTAATTACTGGATCAACCTTTGATTCATCAATATTTTTTAAATCTTCTTGTGATTCAATTTTAACCGGTAAACTATCGAACAAATCTTCTAAATCCGAAAACTCCGTATATTGTTTTAGAAAATCCTCTGACAACAATTCTTCTAGACTTACCTTTCCGTCAATCTCTTCCTTGACTCTCTTCTCGATGTTTTTTAACTGCCTTTCTATATCTTTAAATCCCTTCATTTTCAACTTTAATTCCTCCCGTTTTCTACCATTTTACGACAAAAAAGTAAGAAAAACCACCTACCATTTTGGTAGATGGTCAGTCAGGAGGAAATGAGTTATGCAAGCAAGTAACTGTATGTCACGCTACGAAAAAGTTACCATGCAGGACTCGGAGACTACCGCGCCGGTCCTACCTCAAATTTTACACACATTGCTTATCGGTTGTCGATTTATGGGAATAGTGTGCAAACTGTGCAATAATGCTCTCTTTAATGTTATAAACATGTCGTCTAGACAAACCCATGTGTTTTCCAATTGCAACCATGCTCATTCCGTCTAACATGCATTGAAGTACCGCCTTTTCTCTTTCATCTGTGATGATAGGTATTCTTTCTTGAATAAATAATACTTTTTCTTCTAACTTTCTCACCCATTGACTAGCTTTATCTCTACGAATTACTTCCATAGCCACTGGATCACTCGTTTGCCCTTGCCCTTTTGGCATATCATCTATGTTTGCAGTAATATTTCCGCCAATATTATTAAAAATTTCTCTTTGCCTTTTTATCTCATTCAACATCCAATTATAATCCCTTAATGCCTGCTCAATCTCTTTTTTATTCATCAAACCACCCCGCCCCTTCGTTCCATAATTCCTGCGCATAGTAGCTTCTTTTAATTGGACGAGGTGGCTTTTTTAACTGCTTACGTCTATATCTTGACGGATCAATCACGAATTTAATAATCGGCCGTCTCCATCTCCATGTCTTGTTCATCAGATCGCCCCCGTTTATGGTATAATCAATCTAGGCATGTCCGGGAGCGATCCCCGGTTTTTTATTGCTCAAAACTATAAAAATCCTCGTCACAATCGAAGCATTGATATGTGTAGTCGTCGTTATCGCTGTAATATAACTGCGCTCCGCATTTACTGCATGTCTTGTTTGCCGGGATCATCCGTATCACTCCTTTTTATTACAAATAGACATCTTCGATTCCTGGCATTGGTCCGAGTTTTTCGTTCCGCTTTTGAGCATCCTGGAGCATTTTCTCAAAATCTACACTATCTACACTATCGATTATCTTTTTTATGTCTTTACCCAGCTCCATAAAATGGTCCATCAGTTCAGCTTTATCGTACATCACGACATCTGGTGTTAGCGTGAATTTATGTACTCGATGTCCGGTGTTAAGTTCCGAAACTATTATTCCCGTGCTTACAGGTACCGCACTAAATCGGTACTTTCCCACCCTAATCTCATGCCCTGCACCACTTATCCACTTTTCTTCAGTAGC
>DATGSY010000052.1:0-6576 GCA_035302125.1 Atopostipes sp. | reverse complement strand
TGAATTTGAAGATATGAAAGGGCATATTGAATTTGATCGGGTTCAATTTTCATATGAAAAAGACCGAATTGCCTTACATGAAATCTCATTAGAAATGAAGGCTGGAGATACCGTTGCTTTAGTCGGACATACTGGCTCAGGTAAGTCGACGATTGCAAACTTAATTAGTCGCTTTTACGATCCGACTGAAGGGGTAGTTAAAGTTGACGGGCACGATTTAAGAGATGTATCGTTACAAAGCTTAAGACAAAATATTAGTGTCGTCTTGCAAGATACGTTCATTTTCTCAGGAACGATTATGGAAAACATTCGTTTCGGCCGACCAGATGCATCTGATGAAGAAGTTATTGAAGCAGCTAAAGTCGTTGGCGCACATGATTTTATTCAGCGACTCGCGAAGGGCTATGAAACGGAAGTCGAAGAACGAGGAAATATTTTGTCAGCTGGGGAAAGACAGCTTTTATCCTTTGCAAGAGCGCTTTTAGCTAATCCACGAATAATTATTTTGGATGAAGCAACCGCAAGTATCGATACTGAAACAGAAGTAAAAATACAAAAAGCATTGAAGAAATTGTTGAAAGGCCGTACGTCAATTATTATTGCTCACCGTTTATCAACCATTCGTGAAGCGGATAAAATTATCGTCCTAGAGCATGGACGAATTTTAGAGCAAGGAAACCATGATCAATTGATGGAAAAAGAAGGCGAGTACTATAATTTAGTACGTTCGCAATTTAATATGCTTGATCAATTGTAATTTAAAAAGCTTGTTATCTCTAACATATAGAGGTAGCAAGCTTTTTCTTTTGACTGAATCGAGAAGGTTTTCCATAAGGGTTGTCTAAAGCCCAAATCTTTAGGTTTTCATTGAAGATTTGTCTTATAGGGGGCTTCTCAAACCAGTTCGCACCTAAGATTTGTCCTATTACCAAATGATTCAAACATAATACTTTACTTAATAATATCTAAATTAAAAGATAATCAGTCGATAGAACACTTTCACCAACGTAGAAATAAAAAATGATCCTAACTTTATTTGTCAGGATCATTTTATTCTAGCTTATCAATTATGACTTTGTTTTCACATTCAGTCATAATTATTCGCTATTTAATTTAGCTATTGGATAGGTATTCGTCTTTATACTTCCATAATGATAGGTAATATCATCGGACGTCTTTTAGTTTTTTCATATAAGAATGGCTGAATTGTATCAATAATTTCATTTTTAATTTCAGACCATTGCGTCGTTTTTCTTTCCATAACTTTTTCTAAATGTTTTGATACGAGACTTTGTGCGTCGTTTATTAAGTCTTCGGATTCTCTCATATAGACAAATCCTCGCGAAATAATGTCTGGTCCAGCTGCGATTTTGAAATCTTTCATGTTGATGCTAACAACGACGATGACGAGCCCTTCTTCAGAAAGAATGCGTCGATCTCGTAAAACGATATTCCCAATATCACCAATACCACTTCCGTCAACATAAATGGAGCCTGAAGGAATTTTACCGGCAATACCTACGTGATTGTTTCCTATGGCGAGAACATCACCATTATCCATCACGAAGCTGTTGTTTGGATTAACACCACAGTCAGCAGCAAGATTAACGTGTTCGCATAGCATACGATACTCACCGTGAATCGGCATAAAATATTTCGGCTTCATAAGTCTGAGCATAAGCTTCTGTTCTTCTTGTCCGCCGTGGCCTGAAGTGTGAATGTCATTTAACGAGCCGTGAATAACTCTAGCACCTGCACGATAAAGTTTATTGATGCTGCGATTCACACTAATTGCATTCCCTGGGATTGGAGACGAAGAAAAAACGACCGTATCCTCAGGACTTATTTGTATATGTCGATGGGTTCCGTTTGCAATGCGCGATAAAGCAGCTAATTGCTCACCTTGAGAACCCGTACATAATATACAAACTTCTTCATCAGGAAGTTTAGCAATTTCATTAGCATCGACAAATGTATCTTTTGGTGCTTGAATATAGCCTAACTCTTGCCCGATGCGGATGGCGTTTTCCATACTTCTTCCAAATACAGAGATTTTACGTTTCGTATGGACTGCTGCTTCAACGACTTGTTGTAAACGGTGAATGTTCGATGCGAAAGTTGCAAAAATAATTCTTCCATCAACTTTATTGAAAATATCTTTTATACTTTCGCCAACAATCCGTTCTGACAATGTAAATCCAGGTACTTCACTGTTTGTACTATCTGATAGTAAACATAAAACACCTTCAGCCCCGATTTCGGCCATTTTCGTTAAATTAGCCGGCTCACCGACAGGGGTAAAATCGAATTTAAAATCTCCAGTATGAACGATATTTCCTGGCGGTGTTTTTACAACAATTCCATATGAATCTGGAATACTGTGGGTCGTTCGGAAAAACGTAATTGATGTTTTTCTAAATTTAATAATATCATCTTCTTCGATTTCTCGAAGGGTTGCATTACGAAGGAGTCCGTGTTCCTCAAGCTTATTTCGAATTAATCCTATTGCTAGCTTACCGCCATAAATCGGCACATTCACTTCTCTTAATAAATATGGAATGCCTCCGATATGGTCTTCATGTCCGTGGGTAATAAACAATCCTTTTATTTTGTCTTGGTTTTGAATCAAGTACGTATAATCAGGAATGACATAGTCAATCCCTAACAGTTCATCTTCAGGAAATTTAATTCCTGCGTCGATTAATATTATTTCATCTTGAAACTGTATACCGTACGTATTTTTTCCGATCTCACCAAGACCACCTAAAGCAAATATAGCGACTTGATCATTTTTAACAAATTTCATTTAAACGAATCATCCCTATACTTCTTCAAGCTTAAAATACTCGGATTGCTGTTCATATTCTAAATGCTTCTCACTTAATGCTTGGACATGTTCAATATTAATTTCACGGTCGGCTAGTTTTTCCCGTACTTCTCTTACACTTTCAGCTTCGATATATAAAGCTTTTGTTTGTTCACGAACTGGAGCTTCGTTTAACTTTTCTTGGTATAAAACTTTGTAAATCATTTTTTATCTCTCCTTACTTAAATGTTTCTCCGACCATACCTATCCTTAGCTATATCTAAATGCAAATGAGCATTAAAGACGATTAAATTTTTGCTGTCTTTTTAGAACGAATTGCTCTTTTGATTCGTTCTTTTATTTTCTCTTTTAACCGTTTTAACATGGACATACAACTCCTTTGTGTATGATATTTCCACTCGTTAAAACTAGATTGAGATGAATGGTTATATATATTTTGAACGAATAAAAAGAATGAATACATCTACACTAACAGTTTCTACTTTTATTATATACTTTAACGTACTAATATTAAACAAATTTAATACAAAAGTGCTGACTTTAATATAAGCCAGCACTTTTATTCGTTAAAGATCATCTAATGTTTTATAATGTTCGGGTACTTCTAGTGGGTTATCTTTATTAATATGATCGTAAAACATAATACCATTTAAATGGTCAATTTCATGCTGAAAAACAATGGCTGCGTAGCCTTTTAGCCGTAGCCTCAGTTCTTCTCCTTCAGTGGTCGTAGCTTTAACAGTAATTTTTGTATAACGTGGGACGATACCAGGAACTTCTCGGTCAACACTTAAACAGCCTTCCCCATTTGGTAAATAAGTATAATCCATCGCGTGACTAACAATTTTCGGATTAAACAATTTATAACTATACTCTTTATCAGAAGCATCGGTGAAATGAACAGCAATCATACGTTTTGAAATACCGATCTGTGGAGCGGCAAGTCCGACGCCTGCTCTTAAGTTATATTTTTCAGCAATTTCTTCATCTTGACTATTTATGAGAAACTCGTGCATTTTATTTAATATACTAATTTCTTCTTCAGTTGGAGGTAGATCAACTGCCTCGGCACGCTGCCTTAAAATCGGATCCCCTTCTCTGACGATGTCATCCATCGTAATCATTTTCTTCATCCTTTCATCAATTGCCATAAATATTTTAACATAAATTACTTAAAAAAATGCAAAAATGATACCAAAGAGTTATTATAATATATGTTATACTTTTATGTAGACTTAATGAACATAGAAAGAGGGATTTTTAATGAAACGATTCATCTCAACATTAGTTTTTGTTACAGTTATTGCTCTATTAGGTGCTTGCTCTAACCAATACAATGCAGCAGAAGATATGCACCCCCATTTAGAAAGATCCGTCGAGCTTGAAGAAGTGTTTAAAAATGCCCAAGCAGAATTAGTGGAATTAGAGCGAAAAGAAAATGAATTGTACAGTGAAATGATTGAAATAAATATGAATGAATTAGAAGAGGTTCAAACGATTGCTGATGAAGCGATTGCTGTAGCAGAACAACGTGACAAATTGTTAGATCAGGAGATGGAAAGTATCAAAGCAGCAAAAGAAGAGTTTGATTTAATCGATGAATTCATTGAAGACTTAAATGAAGAATCACAAGAAACAGCAAATCAAATGGTTGAGATGATGAATAACCGGTATGAAGCCTTTGAAAATTTATTTGCTAGTTATAAAAAATCGATTGAAGAAGATTTAAAATTGTACAACCTGTTGAAAGATGAATCATTGGATCAAGATACGTTAAACAATCAAGTGGATCGGGTTAATGAAACTTATGAATCAGTCGTTGATTTTCAAAATCAGTTTAATGAGTTTACCGAAGAATTTAACAGATTGAAAAAAGAGTTTTATGAGTCCTCTGAGTTAGACGTGAGATTTGTCGAAAATGGGTCATAGTGTATTAATACAGAATCGCACTAACGAATAGGTTAGTGCGTTTTTTTGTACTAAGCAACAATAAACTGTTATATCACAGAATTATTATTTTAATATAACAGATGCATGTTTTTGATTAATTTTTTTAAATGAAAATCTTGATAAACAGTACAATATTAAAGGATTGACGAAAAATGGCTAGTTAGATAAACTTAAATTAATACAGTCTTGTATTAGTCTTAGTTCTAATTATATTTATAACAGTTTTTATTTTAACGTGCCTTGCTAATTTAAAAAAGATTAGTAGGTGCACAAATTGGAAACGATAATGAACAAAATATTTTGTAGGAAGGAAGAGGTGACGATAGTGAGCTTTAAAAGTCCACTTGAAGGTATTGAAAAGAAGTTCGAAGTGATTCAAATTATTAATGAAAAAGGCGAGGTCGTTAATGAAGAGGCGATGCCAGATCTTTCGGATGAGGAGCTTGTTGAGTTAATGTCACGTATGGTCTATACACGAATTTTGGACCAACGTTCAATTGCTTTAAACCGTCAAGGACGTCTCGGTTTCTATGCGCCGACTGCTGGTCAAGAAGCATCGCAAATTGGAAGCCATTTCGCCCTTGAGAAGGAAGATTTTCTGCTTCCAGCATATCGTGATGTACCTCAATTAATTTGGCACGGTTTACCTCTATACCAGGCGTTTCTATTTTCCCGTGGTCATTATCACGGAAACCAAATGCCTGAAGACGTGAACGCGGTTAGTCCACAAATTATTATTGGAGCGCAATATATTCAAGCTGCTGGGGTCGCTATGGGATTAAAGCGTCGTGGTAAGAAAAATATTGCAATTACGTATACTGGTGATGGTGGAGCATCCCAAGGTGATTTCTATGAAGGAATTAACTTTGCAGGTGCCTTCCAAGTTCCAGCTGTATTTATCGTTCAAAATAACCGCTTTGCTATTTCTACGCCTGTAGAAAAGCAATCGGCAGCAAAAACAATTGCTCAAAAGGCAGCAGCTGCTGGAATTCCAGGCTTCCAAGTTGACGGAATGGATGTACTGGCTGTTTATCAAGTTGTAAAAGAAGCGAGAGAGCGTGCGGTTAATGGTGAAGGACCGACATTAATTGAAACATTAACTTATCGTTACGGACCGCATACGATGGCAGGGGACGACCCGACTCGTTACCGTTCTGAAGATTTAGATGATGAATGGGAGAAAAAAGATCCGATCATTCGCTTCCGTATTTTCTTAGAAAACAAAGGTCTTTGGTCCGAAGAGAAAGAAAATGAAGTGATTGAAAGAGCAAAAGAAGAAATAAGAGATGCGATTAAGCAAGCTGACCAAGTTGATAAACAGAAAGTGACAGATTTAATTTCAATTATGTATGAAGAACTTCCAAGCCATTTACAGGAGCAGATGGAAGAATATAAAGAAAAGGAGTCGAAATAAGCGATGGCACAAATGACTATGATTCAAGCGATTACGGACGCCCTTCGTGTTGAACTTGAAAACGACGAAAACGTACTTGTTTTTGGGGAAGATGTTGGTGTAAACGGTGGTGTGTTCCGTGCGACTGAAGGATTACAAGAGCAGTTTGGAGAAGATCGTGTATTCGATACTCCACTAGCAGAATCTGCAATTATCGGGCTAGCTGTCGGACTATCAACTCAAGGCTTTCGCCCAGTACCAGAGCTTCAGTTTTTTGGCTTTGTTTATGAAGCGATGGATGCAGTTGTTGGTCAAGCTGCACGTATGCGCTATCGCTCCGGTGGTAGGTGGCATGCACCGATTACGATTCGATCTCCGTTTGGGGGCGGCGTACATACCCCAGAAC
>DATGSY010000051.1:0-6946 GCA_035302125.1 Atopostipes sp. | reverse complement strand
GAAGATGAAATGAATAAATATATGTCAAAGCAACTTCCAAATATTGAAATTGTCCATACTACAGAAAAAATAGAAGGCGACGATGACCCCGTCCGTTCCATTCGCCGAAAAAAAGAGGCTTCTATGGTACTTGCGGCTCAGTCGGTAAAAGACGGCGAGAATGATGCTTTATTTTCAGCTGGAAATACTGGAGCATTATTAGCAGCAGGAACTTTAATCGTCGGTCGTATTCGAGGAATCGATCGTCCAGCTTTAATGGCCACCATTATGACTCTTAATGAAGAAAGAGAAAAAATGGTTGTATTAGATTTAGGCGCCAATGCGGATGCGAAACCAGAAAATATTGATCAATTTGCAACTATCGGGTCATTTTATGCTGAATATGTCAATAAAGTAGCTAATCCAACAGTTGCTTTGTTAAATAACGGAACAGAAGATAACAAAGGGAACAAAACGACAAAAGCTGCGTTTGATTTATTAAAAGAAAATGACAATATCCAATTCGTTGGAAATCGAGAAGCTCGTGATTTGTTTGAAGGGGTAGCGGATGTTTTAGTCATGGATGGCTTTACAGGAAATGCTGTATTGAAATCAATGGAAGGAACAGCCAAAACTATCATGAAGATTCTGATGAATTCGATTAAAGAAGGTGGAGCGAAAAGCAAAATGGGCGCTCTTTTATTAAAAGAGAACCTAAAAAGTGTTCGTGATGCACTGGACTATTCGAAATTTGGAGGAGCCATTTTATTCGGGGTTAAAGCACCTGTTATAAAAACACATGGTTCTACAGATCAAGAGGCTGTCTTTCACTCACTACGACAAACCCGTGAAATTTTACAATCCAATGTAATAGAAGATATTGTACAAGAATTCGAATCTGTTTATAAATAAGTGAATTATGAGAAAAAACAAAGAAAATGAGAGGTATTTAACCGAAAATCTGTGAAAAGTATGGAAATCAGATAAAGATTGCGTTAGAATAATACCTATCAATATTTTTTTAGATAAGTTAAATTTAAATGAAAAATTTAAGTATGTTTGACAAAAATATTGCTTAGATAATACTATGTAGAAATGAGGAGGTGGCTGAAATGACGGAACAAGAAATTTTTGAAAATATTAAAGCCATTATTGTTGATAGACTTGGTGTTGACGAAGATAAAATAACCTATGATACAAGTTTTCAAGATGATTTAGGTGCTGATTCACTAGATATTGTAGAACTAGTTATGGAAATGGAAGATGCATTCGACGAAGAAATTTCTGACGAAACTGCGGAACAAATTACAACAGTCGGAAAAGCTGTTGAATACATCAAAACAAAAGTTTAAAATAAGAAAATCATTCATAATTAATAAAAAATTAGTTAAAATGAAAATAAAATGAGAAAAAGACTTGATTTTTTAATTTAATACTATATTATAATACTTAACTTGTTAAAAAAACATAGCAAGTGTTGGTATTGCGTTTTGTTCTCAAGCCTTTTCACTCGAATATTAGAGGATTCTAATTTTTAACTTAATTATGAAATACTTGATCGACAAAATGCATAGGAGGTTAGTAGTAGTGGCAACCGAAGAAACATTATTAGAAATAAACAATTTAGAAGTTGGTTTCCGATTCGGAGATGTATATCACAACGCTGTTGATGATGTATCACTCACATTAAAAGAAAATGAAATACTTGCCATTGTAGGTGAGTCTGGTTCAGGGAAATCAACCTTAGCCACAGCAATTATTGGATTGCATGATCCAAATAATACGCAAATAAAAGGTGAAATCTTATACAACGGATTAGACCTTACAAATTTAAATACTAAGTTATATAACCGTATCCGCGGGAATGATATTGGTATGATTTTCCAAGATCCGCTCGGTTCACTGAACCCAGTGATGACAGTAGGTAGACAGATTGAAGAATCGTTAGTTTATCATACATCATTAAATGAAAATGAAAGAAAAGCACGTGTGCTTGAGTTACTAGATCAAGTAGGGATTCCTAATCCTCAAAGAACAGTAAAACAATATCCACACGAACTTTCAGGTGGTATGCGTCAACGTGTCGTAATTGCTATTGCATTAGCAAATAAACCGCCAATCATCATTGCTGATGAACCTACAACAGCTTTAGATGTTACAATCCAAGCACAAATTCTTGATTTAATGAATGACATTCAAGATGAAACAAACTCAGGAATCATTTTAATTACGCACGACTTGGGTGTAGTGGCTGAAACAGCAGATCGAGTCGCTGTAATGTATGCTGGTCAAATTGTAGAAGAAGCACCGGTGGATGTATTATTTACAGAACCAAAACATCCTTACACTCGCTCTCTATTGAATTCAATTCCAAATGAATTAGATGGTGATGATGAGTTACACGTGATTCAAGGGACTGTCCCATCTTTACAAAACTTACCTCGTACTGGAGATCGATTTAGAGATCGTATTCCATGGATTCCAGATGAAGCTTTTGATGACGATCCTCAATTAGAGGAAATTGCTCCGAACCATAAAGTAAGAGGAAATAGTTGGAAATATTTCCACTTTGAAGGGGAGGAAGAATAGTCATGTCATTTTTAGAATTAGACAATTTAAAAGTTCATTTTCCGATTCGCGGAGGAATTTTCAATACGATACAAGACTGGGTTTACGCTGTAGACGGTGTAAGCATGGTCATCGAGGAAGGTAAGACTTACGGACTTGTTGGTGAATCTGGTTCTGGTAAAACAACGATTGGTAAAGCAATCATTGGGCTAGAAGATGTTACAGACGGCCATGTTATTTATGAAGGTGTCAATGTAACAAATAAAGCAAGAAACCGAAATGAGAAATATCGTAATTATAATAAAGATATTCAAATGATTTTCCAAGATTCAACTTCATCATTGAATCCTAAAAAACGAATCAGAGATATTATTGCAGAACCAATGCGTAATTATTTTAACTATACAGAAAAAGAAGAGCGAGACGAAATTGTACGCTTACTCGAAATTGTAGGGTTAAACGAAGATGCGATTTATCGTTATCCACACGAATTCTCTGGTGGACAAAGACAACGTATTGGTGTCGCTCGTGCTGTAGCAAGTGATCCAAAATTGATTATTGCGGATGAGCCTACTTCAGCATTAGACTTATCAGTACAGGCACAAGTTTTAAACTTTATGAAACGAATTCAAAAAGAATATGGATTAAGTTACCTATTTATTTCCCACGATTTAAGTGTCGTACAACACATGGCTGATGATATTGCAATTATGCACCGTGGTCGTTTTGTTGAACGTGGATCAAAAGAGAAAATATTCAATAATCCACAACATATTTATACACGACGCTTATTATCTGCTATTCCACAAATCGATCCATTGAACCGTGATCAACATAAAGCGGAACGTCAAGCGGTCGAACGTGAGTATCAAGAACAAGAAATTCATTATTATGATGAAAAAGGTAGAGTTTACGATTTACAACCTTATGAAGAAAATCACTTTGTTGCATTAAATCCGAATGAAAACTCTTCAAACACTCTTGTTTCTGGACAAAATGAAGGGGGAAATTAATATGTGGAAAACAGTAGTACGAAGACTTCTACTCATGATTCCCCAAATATTTATTTTGAGTTTAATTGTATTTACGGTTGCTCACTTTATGCCGGGGGATCCATTTACTGGTCAATTGGATCCTAATATTGATCCACAACAATTAGAAGCATTAAGAGAAGCTGCAGGGTGGAATGATCCACTACCGGTTCAATACTTTAGATGGTTAGGAAACATTTTCCAAGGTGATTTTGGTAAGAGTTACGCACAACAAGTTCCAGTTACAACTTTAATTGGAAGTCGTGCAGCGAACTCTTTACGCTTGGGGCTCGTTTCAACATTCTTCACGTATGCTATTGCATTACCATTTGGAGTGTTTGCAGGTCGGTTCAACGATAGTTGGTTTGATCGAATTGTTATGGTTTATAACTATGTCAGTTTCGCAATTCCTACTTTCGTTCTTGCATTATTAATGGTTTATATTTTCGGATACCGTTTAGGATGGTTCCCGACACGTGGTTCGGTTAGTCCAACATTACCTGCGGGTACAGCCGCCTACTATTGGGATATGTTCTACCGATTACTTTTACCAGGTTTCACTGGAGGGGTATTAGGAACAGCATCTACAACGCAAACTTTACGTAATGAAGTCATCGATGCAAAAACGCAAGACTACGTAAGAACAGCTCGATCGAAAGGTGTTCCAGAAGGAAAAATTTATTCTAGACACATTTTCAGAAATGCTTTCTTACCAATTGCGTCCTCAATAGGTTTTATTTTTTCTAGATTATTGAATGGTTCGGTCTTTATTGAACGAATCTTCGCATTTAATGGAATGGGTGATCTGTTCATTACATCAATAACAGGTCGTGACTACTCCGTCGTTATTACCCTGGTATTGCTTTACGGAGTGATTGCAATTATTGGATCCCTTGTATCTGATATTGTCTTGAGCTTAGTCGACCCACGAATTCGAATTGATTAACTATTAGAAAAAATAAAGGACTGAGAAAATTTTATGAAAGAAAAAGAAGAAATTGAAAGAACAGTGAATACCGAGACAGCTAGTGAACAAGCTACTGACTCTAAGCCACCAATGGGCTTCTCGGTAATCATTCGTGAATTTAAAAAAGATAAAGTTGCCTTATTCGCTTTAGGTATTATCGCTCTATTCTTAATCACTACACTGATTTGGTATATCAGATTAGACGCTGGCGAGGTCATGCAAGTGGATATTTTACGCCACTTCGCTGAACCGGTAGAATTTAGCTGGGACTTAGTTGTAGATGCTTGGAACGGAGAAAAGACCCTGCTTTTAGGAGCAGATGAAGGTGGACGAGATATTTTCCACCAGTTGTTCTTAGCCGCTGGTAACTCCGTATTAATTGCGATGGCAGTAACAACCATTGTTGCTGTAATAGGAATCACTTTAGGTTTGATTGCTGGGTACTACGGTGGAATGACCGATAATATTATTATGCGAGTTACAGATTTTGTTATGACATTACCAACGACAATGATCATCATTGTATTCTTGGTGATTGTCCCTGAACAAACGATTTCAAGTTTCATATTTATTATGAGTATATTTGCTTGGACCGGTTACGCCCGAATTGTACGTAGTAAAGCACTTTCTGAATCTCGATTAGATTATATCAGTGCTTCTAAGACAATGGGTACACCAACTTGGAAAATCATCCTCCAGCAAATGTTACCAAATTTAACGTCACTGATTATGGTTCAATTAATCCTTTCTTATGCAGGGAATATTGGACTGGAAACGGGTCTTACATTCTTGGGCTATGGTCTTCCAGATCAAACACCGAGTTTAGGACGACTAGTCAGTGCAGCAACAACTCCATTTAACTTGGAGAATAGACCTTGGGTTTGGCTACCTGCATCAACTTTAATCCTAGTGTTGATGCTGTGTATAAACTACGTCGGACAAGCATTAAAACGTTCGTCAGACGCAAAACAAAGACTGGGATAAAATATACCTATATTAAAAGGGGAGAAGTCATATGTCACTGAAAAGAAAATATGGACTACTTGCTAGTTCAGCGGCAGTAGCAATGCTACTTGCAGCATGTGGTGGAGACACTGGTACTGATACTGATGAAGCAGCTACTGGTAACGGTGGAGAAGCTACTGAGGTTGAAAATGGCGAAACGGATGGTGGATCTGATTTACCTGAGTTTGAAGCGGTAGTTGAAAACGAAGGAGAAGCGATTGATGGAGGAACTTTACGAGTTGCAATGGTTGCAGACTCAGCGTTCCCAGGAATCTTCAATATGGAGTACTATGGAATTAACTTAGACTCTCAATTGATGGGTCCTATGTATGGTTCAGTTCTACGTCAAGACGAGAACTACCAATGGGCTGATGGCGCCGCAAGTATGGAGTTTGATGAAGAATCAAACGTTGTAACTCTTACTTTACAAGAAGGCGTTAAATGGCATGACGGTGAAGAGGTAACTGTAGACGATATCGTGTTTGCTCACGAAATTGTTGGACACCCAGATTATACTGGGGTTCGTTACAGTGAAGCTTTCCAAGCGATTGAAGGAATGCCTGAATTTAAAGCTGGAGAAGCTGACACAATTTCTGGTTTACGTCAAATTGATGATTATACATTGGAAATTCAATACACTGAACCTCAAGGACCAGCCATCTTACAAGCTGGTGGAGGAGTTTGGGCGTATGCATCACCTCGTCATTACTTAGGAGATATTCCGGTAGACGAATTAGAATCAGCACCAGAAGTACGTGAAAATCCAATTGGATTTGGACCGTTCAAAGTGGCGAATATTAATGCTGGTGAATCCGTTGAATATGAAGCATTCGATGAATACTTTGAAGGTGCTCCAAACATTGACCGTATCATTGTTGAGCGTGTCCCTACATCTGGTATCGTTGAAGCATTGAGATCCGGTGACTTCGATGTTACATGGAATATGCCAACAAACCAGTATGACTCATTTGCGGATGGTATTCCAGGATACACTACTTTAGGATCACCTGGTCAATCTTACGACTACATCTCATTCAAAGTTGGTGAGTGGGACGGAGAGAAAAACGTATATAACCCAGACGCTAAAATGGCAGATAAATCATTACGTCAAGCAATGGGATACGCTTTAGATATTGATTCAGTAGGTGCTGAGTTCTACAATGGATTACGTTACAGAGCTACATCACATATCGTTCCAAACTTCGGTGAATTCTTTAACCCAGACGTTGAAGGATACCCGCATGATCCAGAAAAAGCTGAAGAATTATTAGATGAAGCTGGATATGTTGACGTTGATGGTGACGGATTACGTGAAGATCCAAATGGTGAGAAATTAACCATTAACTATGCAGCACGTGCGAACTCTGATGCAGCAGAACCAATTGCTCTATACTTC
>DATGSY010000050.1:0-4883 GCA_035302125.1 Atopostipes sp. | reverse complement strand
TGGATGCTCGATTGGTTCACGACCAATAGATTTACATTTAAAAGGGTTTGAAGCGATGGGCGCTAAAATTGATCAAGGGAATGGATACTTAGAAGCAACGGTCGACCAATTAAAAGGTGCGGATATCTATTTAGATTTCCCAAGTGTTGGTGCGACTCAAAATATAATGATGGCAGCTACTTTAGCCGATGGAGTAACGACGATTGATAACGCTGCTCGTGAGCCAGAAATTGTCGATTTAGCAAACTATCTAAACTTAATGGGTGCTAAAGTCGTTGGTGCAGGTACTGAAACCATTCGAATCGAAGGTGTTTCTGAATTAACAGGGACTACACACTCGGTTATTCCTGACCGTATTGAAAGTGGCACTTTTATGGTTGCTGCAGCCATTACAGAAGGAAATGTTCTAATTAAAGATTGTGTTTCTGAACATAATCGTCCATTAATTTCCAAATTACGTGAGATGGGCGTTACAATTACGGATGAAGAAGAAGGACTTCGAGTCATTGGTCCAAAAGAATTGAAACCAACGGATATTAAAACACAACCTTATCCTGGGTTCCCAACAGACATGCAAGCACAAATGACCATTGCTCAGATTAAAGCAGAAGGCACAAGCATCGTACGTGAAACGGTCTTTGAGAATCGCTTTATGCATTTAGAACAAATGCGTAAAATGAATGTAGATTTCACGATTGATGGACAATCAGCCATTATTCATGGCGGAAGCTCTCTTGAAGGCGCGAAAGTTGCATCTAGTGACTTACGTGCATCAGCTGCATTAATTCTCGCTGGTTTAATCGCAAATGGCTATACGCAAGTAACAGAAATTAGTCATTTGGATCGTGGATACTATAAATTCCATGAGAAGTTAGCCAACTTGGGTGCTTCAGTTGAACGTGTTTCTGAAGATAATCAAGAAGTGAAAGAAGCACAAGAAGTTTAACCATCATTTATATTTTAATTATTAAATCGTTTATCAACAAAGACTTTCTTAATCTCTTGTAGATCTTGAAGGTCTTTTTTTATGGCTAATTTTAGGCGGTTAAAATATATGAAACAATGACTATAGAATAAACGGCTTTTATTGAAAAGATGGATATTTTCACTATATAATGTTGTTTTAAACAAATTCACTTCAATGATTATTGTGTTTTGTGCGATTATCAAGTAAAATAGACAAGATGAATTAAAACTTGACATTTAAATATTAAAAGTATATAAGCATCCAAGTGAAGTATCGGGAGGAAAAAGATTCATGGCAAAGGATATAGGAATTGATTTAGGAACAGCAAATGTGCTTGTTCATATTAAAGGTAAAGGCATTGTCATTAACGAACCAGCAGTCGTAGCCATTGATACAAATACCAATGAAGTATTAGCGGTTGGAGAAGAAGCTTATCTCATGGTCGGTCGTACTCCAGGGCATATCAAAGCGATTCGCCCACTAAAAGGCGGAGTTATCGCTGACTTTGATATTACAGAAGCAATGTTGTCTTACTTCATTGATAAAATTAATGTAAAAAGCTTTTTATCAAAACCAAACATCATTATTTGTACGCCTACAAATGTAACGGCTATTGAACAAAAAGCGATTATTGAAGTGGCAGAAAAAGCTGGCGGTAAAAATGTCTTTTTAGAAGAAGAGCCGAAAGTTGCAGCGATTGGTGCGGGGATGGATATCTTTCAGCCAAGTGGGAATATGGTGATTGACATCGGTGGTGGAACTACGGATGTGGCTGTATTATCCATGGGAGGCGTCGTCACAAGCAAATCCATTAAAAAAGCAGGCGATTCGTTAGATTACGATATCAAAGAGTATGTTAAAAGAAAACATGGATTACTCATTGGTGACCGTACCGCAGAAAACATTAAAATCGAGATCGGTGAGGTTTTTGATGAAAACCGCGAAGATTCAATGGAAATTCGTGGACGAGATATGGTTTCTGGATTGCCAAAAACAGTAACCATTACTTCTAAAGAAACCTTAGAGGCAACAAAAGAAACAATGACAGAAATTGTTTTAGCTGCTAAAGATGTTTTAGAAAAGACGCCACCAGAGTTATCCGCAGATATTATTGATCACGGTGTAATCACTACAGGCGGAGGCGCATTATTACATGGTGTCGATCAGTTATTGCTAGAAGAATTAAAAGTCCCTGTGTTTAAAGCAGAAAGTCCATTGGATTCAGTCGCTTTGGGGACTGGAATTTTGTTAGAGAACATTCATAAACTTCAAAAGAATTAAACCAGGTCATACAAGAAAGCAGGCGAATAAATGAACTGGACCAATATTTTAAAGAATACTTTGTTTTATCTCTTACGATTTTTGTTGGTTGTCCTACTCATTGTAGTAGCTTTTGTGGTTGGAGCCATGCTGGGGTATAGTGTCATTGGCGATGGCCAAAACCCAATGGATGTATTCAACCGAGAACTTTGGGAACATATTCTCAGTTTCGTCTTTTAATTTAGATGAAAATTTATAGATAGTAATGAACGACTAGAATGTACTTCTTCTAGTCGTTTTTGTTATGAGCATAGAGAGGATTTACCGAATTTAACGAAAATCGTTCTTTTTTATAAAAAATTTCAACTTTTTTCGTGGTTTTTTGATTTTTTCGCAAATATATATAATAGAGGGTTTTTCAATATGGATAAAATAAGAAGAACCTTCATAAATTTGAAGGAGGAATCAAATGAACCGGTTAACAGTCGTAGGTAGAATCGTTCGTGATATTGAGTTGAGAGAAGTGGGGGATGGCAGAATAGTATTGAATAACACGATTGCTGTACCAAGAACCTATAAAACAGATAATGGACAAGAAGCAGATTTTATCAATTTTGTTGCTTGGGGAAGGCGAGCAGAACTGATTGAAGAATATTGTGATAAAGGAAATTTAATTGGTTTGGATGGGAGAATCCAATCCCGCAATTACCAAAAAGACGACGGACAAACGGTATATGTGGTTGAAATGCTCGTGGACAGTGTGCATTTTATGCAAGCTCGCAATACTGGAAGAAGAACAACCAGTCAGCGTTCCATGACAAAAAAGGAATCTATGGAAAATTCAAATCAACACACGGATTCGGCTGACCAAACATCAGCCGATGCACCAATAAATGAAAAACCAACATCACAAACCGTTACTGAAAGAATCAGTCAAGCCACCAATAAAAAACCAATTCAATCGACCCAGTCAACTAACGATTAATGCGTCAATAAAATACTACTTTTCTTCTAGAAAAGTAGTATTTTTGGCTTATTGACTGCATTTATCTTAAAATCATAATAAAATCTTCATATTTAAACGCTATAATTAAAAAAGAAAAACGATATGATTGAGGGGTTATCATGCATATTTTAATGATCGAAGACAATGAATCTGTATGCGAAATGTTACAGATGTTTTTTGAAAAAGAAGAATGGGAAGTTACTTTTATTCATGATGGACAAGAAGGTTTAGATGAATATACAAATAACCAGGAAAAATATGATTTACTGATATTAGATATCATGCTGCCTTCAATAGACGGCATGACCATTTGTCGAGAAGTTCGAGAATTTGATACACAAGTTCCGATTATTATGCTAACGGCAAAGGATACAGAAAGTGATGAAGTCATTGGATTGGAAATTGGAGCGGATGACTATGTGACCAAGCCGTTCAGTCCGTTAACATTAGTTGCTCGAATTAAATCAACCGTCCGACGTGTACAAAACCCAGGCGAAGTGGCTGAAAAAGAATCGGATTATGATATTGAAACGGAACACATCAAAATAAATAAAAACACAAGGGAAATTATCCTTTATGATGAGCCGTTAGACGACCTCACGCCAAAGGAATTCGACTTGCTCTACACGTTGGCCAGCAGCCCACGCCGCGTTTTTTCAAGAGAACAGCTGCTCCAACAAGTATGGGAGTATGAATATTTTGGCGATGAACGAACAGTAGATGCGCATATTAAAAAGCTGCGTCAAAAATTGTTGAAAAATGGCCCGCAAGTGATTCAAACCGTCTGGGGTGTAGGTTATAAATTCGACGATTCAGGTGATTTTGAATGAGGATGCGGTTTCCTTACTTTTATCAGCTGATGTTAGGTTTCCTTCTCGTCATTGTGACGCTCATGGCCATCACTTCATTTTCAATTCTTCATTTCGGAAGAAGCGAATTATTAACTGAACTTGAGGATACTTTTTTACATTATGCGTATTTAATTGAGGAAGCAGAGCATGATGAAAGTCAATTAGCAGCCTATGATGATATTTTAGGAAACCAAGAAGTTGAGTATGGCATTTATAACCGAGAAGGTGTACTGGAGTACCCAAATATCGATCATACTTTTCAAGCGAATTTAAGTGAAGACGATATGGAAACTTTACGCTCGGGGGAGTCTTTGTTGCTGCGCACGGACCAACAGGATGCTCGAGGAAACAATCGACCTTCTGTAAATATTTATGTCCCAATGATTACGGAGGAAAATGAATATCAGGGGTTTATAGGCGTTGGTCGTCCAATGACGCATATTGAACATTCTATGGATGAATTGACAGAAAATGTATTTAAAGCTTTTCTACTCTCTACTGTTATAGCAATTATTATGAGTCTATTATTTTCTTACTACTTGGTTAAACGAGTCAATCGTTTAAGCAATGCAACACAACGAGTCGCTAAGGGGGATTATGATATTTACCTTAGCCACAGTAATCGAGATGAAATTGATCGTCTGTCAGCGGATTTCAATAAAATGGTTAAAGCACTTAGCGAATGGCGTCGGGAAGTATTGCACCTTGAAAACCGTCGAAAAACCTTTATGCAAGATGTCGCTCATGAAATGCGAACGCCCCTAACGACGATTAATGGGTTGTTGGAAGGTTTAGAATA
>DATGSY010000049.1:0-5014 GCA_035302125.1 Atopostipes sp. | reverse complement strand
GTTCAACATAAGGTAAGCCTAAAGCCTCTGCTAATTCTTCTGAGGCTCCAGTTGTTTTTAATTGTTCCATTTCGATGAGGTGGAATTTCTGTTTGAGTGCCAAGCGGCTGTTTTTTCCTGCTAAGTCCAACAGATGTTTTTTCTCACCGCGCTGGGGTGTATGAATCGTTGTACCTAATTCATTTTTCAATAACTCTCGGTCCACACCTGCAGGCACATATACTACTTTTGGCACCATATTATTTTTATCTTGATAATATTGCAAAATGTATTTTAACAGTTCTTCATTCGCATCATCTTGAATTGGGTACATAGCCACTTCTCGTTTTGTCAAGGACGCTTGACGCACAAAGAAAACCTGAATGGAAATCCAACCACGATCCACATAGTAATTAAAGAAATCACGCGGTACAAAGTCATTGAAAATCATCGATTGTTTTTCAACGGTTTGCTCAATATAATCAATTTGATTTCTAAATTCTGCTGCCGCTTCAAAGTTCAACTCTTCAGAGGCCTCTTGCATTTTTTCCTTCAATTCTTTTTTAATGTCATGGACATTTCCATTCAAGAAAGACTTAATTTTCTTGATTTGTTCTTTATATTCTTCTTCCGTTACTTCATGATCACAAGGACCGATACATTGGCCAATGTGGTAATACAAACAAGCACGTTTTTGGCGTCCATTACATTTCCTTAAAGGGTATGTTTTTTGAATGATTTGCTGGGTTTGCTGCGCAGCATTCACGTTCGGGTAAGGCCCAAAATAGTCAGCTCCATCCTTTTCCACTTCAGAGGTGATCACTAACTGAGGATGGCGTTCATTCGTAATTTTCAAATATGGATAAGAAGTTCCAAATTTAAGTAAGATATTATATCTTGGTTGATGTTTTTGAATCAATGTAACCTCTAATAAGAGGGCTTCTTTATCGGAGCCTGTGACGACATATTCAAAATCTGTAATTTCGCTGACTAATCTAGCCGTTTTTCCCTCTTTTTTTCCTCTGAAATAAGAGCGCACGCGATTTTTTAGATTTTTTGCTTTCCCGATATAAATGATCTCGTTCTTCTGGTTTTTCATAATATAACAACCAGGAAGATCAGGTAAGATCTTCAGCTTATTCTCGACTAATTCTTCTGCCATTCATTCCACCTCCTCGTTTTTTGTCCATCACTTATTATACCAAAAAGGGAACAAGAATTCGATATAAATAACTAAATTTTACTTTATAGGTTAATTTTTTAATAGAACTCATAGGTTCCAAAAGTTGTGCCCATTAATTGCTCAATAGCTTTATGCAATTTTGCCAAGTCGTTCGTATCCTTGCCAACGGTGTAAAACATTTCGCCATTGATATTAAACATGACTGTGGCATTTTTAAGGTTCTTTGGTAAGATGCCACGTTCACGCCTTGGCCAAGAAAGAAAATTTAAGTCATTTAACGAAGTGAGAAACCGTTCAATACTACTGCGCCTCAACTTCCCCTCGATTGGCGGGCCTTGAATATGCCCATATAAATCAGTTGTTTCAATGCGATACTCACGTTCTTTTAAATCAATGCCTACATCATAGATGGATTTGTTCGTTTGTTTAACTGTGAATAATAGAAACTGAATATCTTCGTACTTCATCTCATCACCTTTATTTATCATAATATGCGTAGGATCCGTAAGTTTGTCCGATTAAGTTTTCTGTCGCTTTATGTAATTGCCTTAAATCGTCATCACTGCGTCCTGTCGTATAGTATTCTTCCTCTTCATCAAATGAATACAAGACAACGCTATTTTTAATGTTCGTTGGGAATGTGGTCGTTGGTGATTCATCAAGCAGTGGCCAAGAGAGAAAATCTAAATCGTTTAAAAGATCTTGGTATTTTCGAATTGAACGCATCCGGAGCTTGCCCTTTATCTGAGGTTCTAGTACCTTACCTTCTATATCGACTTTTTCAAGCATCCATTCTCGCATCTCAAGATCCACAGTGACATCATGTATCTCTTCATCGGAGTATTTGGTTGTCATCGCCAAAAATGTTAATTCATCAGTAGTCATCATTCACTCTCCTATTTATAATTTTTCCATGAAAGCATCCGCATCGACAATCGCTCTTTTATGTTCGCCTTTTCCAATTAATTGCTCTTGTTCATAGGCTTCGACTTGATAAAACAAGATGTTCTTTTTTCGTTCAGTCAATGTCGCTTTTACTGTGACGGTTTTTCCAATAGCCGTTGCCTTGATGTGTTGAATATTGACTTCTATTCCTACCGTTGTCTCCCCTTCTTTTAGTTCAGAGTCTGCAAGTTCTTTGGCTGTGTGTTCCATAAACCCAATCATCGCTGGTGTGGATAAAACATTTAAATGGCCTGAACCCACTTCAGCCGCTGAATGTTTACGTTCTACAGTATATTCTTTTTCTAGCATCTTCCCTTGCCTCATTTCTTTCGACTTTCTTTTATCATAGCAAAGATGGGGTTGAAACAGCTAGTCACTAGATATTTTTCGTCACCACGAAAAAAGCCCAACAGCTAATTGTTGGGCTTTAAAAATTTTATCTTATTGTATTTTAATTAATGATGCGAACTTTTACGTTTCGGCGTCCCCAGTTAAGTGCTTGTCCAACAGTTGGGAAGTGGATATCAATGATATGGCCTTTGATTGCGCCACCGGTATCTCCAGCTACATAAACACCCATTCCTTGTACTTCTACAATACTATTCAATGGAATGACGCTTGGGTCAACGGCAATCACTTGTGGATTAACCAATAAATTAATACCTGTAGCCGTGTGTGTGCTTAAACCTGGTTGCTGCGTTGAGTAACCTGTAGCTTGGACATTTATCCAATTGCCCGCTTGGCTCGAATTATTATTCGATTGATTGTTAGAAGGCGCGGACTTCGCTTTCGCATTTGCATTCGATTGATTTGAGTTACTTGAGTTACTTGAATTGTTTGAACTAGCTTTTGCTGAAGCGACCTCAACAGATTCTTGAGATTGTGCTCTTTCGGCTTCTTTTTGTTCTGCGGCAGCGCGTTGACGTTCTTCTTCTGCAAGACGTTTACGCTCTTCTTCGGCATGAATCTCCGCTTCTTTGGCATCCAGTTCTTCAATTTGTTTTTGGTTATTCGCTAATGTGGTTTCTAATTCAGCAAGGGTTTCTTCTAAAGCTTCTTGCTTTTGCACAGTTTCTTCTTTTTTATTCTCTAATTCATCGCTATAAACCAATAACTCTTCTTTAAGTATATTTAGTTTTTCTTGTTCTTCTTGAGCTTCATTTAGATGTTCTTCGTTGGCACCTGTTAAGACAGCTGCTGCATAAACGGTATTGAAGAAATCAGTGATGCTTTCTGCTTGAAGTAAACTTAAAACTAAGTTGTGGTTCACTTCGCTTTTTTGCATCGCTTTTAATTGATCCGCTGTATATTCGTATCGTTCTTGTACGATGACTTCTTGTTTTTCAATATCTTCTTTTGTTTGAGCGATAGACGCTTCATGGCTATCGATTTCTTGTCTTAATTCTTCGAGGGCAATCGAAATTTCACTAGCTTCTGCTAATTTATCATTGATGTTGCTTTGTAATTGAGTGACTTCTTCCTCTACTAATTCTCTTTCTTTTTGAATGTTTTCCAATGAGCCTGCTGAAACTGCTGGAATGACTAAAAATTGTGATACGATTAATGCGAATGCCACAACTTTCTTTATCCATTTATTCATATGCTTTAGGAATCCTTTCTTCATTTGAAATGATTGTTTTATATAAAATGCTTTTGTGACGCGTTTTTATCTTCTGAAGTATTCTATACCGAATAAGCTTGTTGTACATGTCAAGTCCATTACTTTTTCTTTTCAAAAACGTAATGATTGTAATATAATAACGTTTTCTTAATTCTTTTGTAACTTAAACGGTAAAATACCGCTATTTTATAACTTTTTAGTCTATAAAAAGTGTATTTCTAACATTCTACCGGGTGGTTTTAGTATGATGAATATACGAGATTTAGAAGGACGAAAATCAATCAAATCAATAGAAATGGGTGCTACACATGAAAAAACACCAAGGAAATGAACGAATTGCTTTAATTGATGTCGGTTCGAATACCGTCCGATTAGTTATTTTTAATATTGACACCGATAGTTTTTACGATATGAATGAATTACAAAATATAAAAGTCCCTGCTCGACTGGTTCAATATGTTGAAGATGGAAGAATGTCCGATGAAGGCATTCAGATATTAATTGGTTTATTGGAAAGTTATTTAAAAATTATTGAAAAATATGACGTTGACCGATTAATCGCCGTAGCAACTGCAGCTGTTCGTAACTCCAGTAATGTGAAGGAGATTGTGAATCAAGTGGAAGAGAAGACCGGCTTGAAGCTTGATGTCATTTCTGAAGAACAAGAAGCTTACTTTGGAAATTACGCGGTTCGCTATACTTTTAATATCTATGATGGAATATCCGTGGACATCGGCGGTGGAAGTACGGAAGTTACTTTATTTAAAAACAAAGAAGTCGTGGCATCACACAGTTTTCCTTTTGGTGCAGTGAGTTTGATGAATCAATTTTTCAAAGATAAAGGTCATGCGAATAAAAAAGCCATCAAAGAAACGCGAAAACATGTCCGATCTGCCTTTAAAGAAGTCGATTGGCTCTCCAATAACCGTGTACCTTTGATTGGAGTTGGAGGGTCTGCCCGTAACCTAGCAGAGGTTTATCAATTACAAAATGACTACCCCATCGCCGGTATTCATGGATACTCGATGGAGCCTGAATGGGTGGATGAAACACTCAGTATCTTTACAGCTTTAAATGAAGAGCAGATGGGTTCTCTTGATGGATTAAGTCAAGACCGTAAGGATACGATTATCCCTGCAACGCTTGTTTTTGAACAGTTGATCGATATCATTGATGCACCAGCGTTTGTTCTTTCGAACCGCGGATTACGTGAAGGAATCATTATTCAGTACTTAAATGATACCCATAATGAACCTTATGGCCTTTACAGCGTGCCGCAACAACAA
>DATGSY010000048.1:0-3911 GCA_035302125.1 Atopostipes sp. | reverse complement strand
AGAAAATGCTTTAGACGATTATCTCACGTATCTAAAAGCAGGAAGTAGCGACTTCCCAATCGAAGTGATGAAAAAAGCAGGCGTCGACATGACGAATAAAGATTATATCGAGCGTGCTATGAAAGTCTTTGAAGATCGCCTAAATCAATTAGAAGAAATCGTAGAAGAGCTTTAATCCAAAGTAAATAAACACTAAAAGGATACAGTCAAATCGACTGTATCCTTTTTATATGCCAAAAATAAAATAAAAGAGGCCGCTTGGACGCGAACCGTCCAGTTGGCGTCCAGAATGAGGAGGGCTTGGACGCGAAAAGTAAGTTTCGTGTCCGAGAAACGCTAAAAAGTGAGAGCTTGGACGCGAACTTCCATCTATGTGTCCAAGATAGGGGGGTCTTGGACGCCAATGTTAGCTTTCGCGTCCAAGCCCGTTTGTCCCTTATAAAAATAAGTCTTTATTTATTCACATTTTCTTCTTGTAATATTCTTTACATATTCTTTACAGAAAAGCTAGATTTATTCTAATTTTGAGCTATAATTATTAATTGGATGCACTATATTTTATTGACCACAGAACTATTCAGCGAGTAGAAAAAACAAAATAAAACGGACAAAGAAATTATTTACCCGATAATTTCTTTTTTAGCTTGTAAAAAGACGATCTATAAAAAGGGCGTAGAGGAGGTGCGCAGTGTATAGAAATGAGCAAAAATTTTTAGTCGATGAATCCACTTTGCAAATTATGCAAAGTAAATTAACACCGATTCTTCTACATGATAGTCATCAAAAAGACGCTTCTTATAGAATACGAAGTATGTATTTTGATACTTATGAACGAAAATCTTATCGTGAAAATGATGCAGGTGTCGAGGAAAGAAAAAAATATAGAATTCGTGTTTATGACCATCCTAAAGAATTTATTCGACTAGAAATTAAACATAAATTAAAAGGAAAGAACTTCAAAGAAAGTTGTAGGCTTTCTATAGACACATATAACGAAATTATGAATAGAACGCTACGTTTTAATCCTAGTGATCCAAGACCTCTTAGGATGTTATATTTAGATATGCAGATGCATTTATTGCGACCGAGTGTCATTGTTGAGTATGAACGAAGTGCGTTTGTTTATGATACGGGAAATATTCGGATAACTTTTGATCGAAACATTTCATACTCCAATCGCTTCGATATGTTTTTAGAAGATGAGATTCCTAAAACCCCCTTATTACCCGCAAATCAACATGTATTTGAGGTTAAATATGATGGGATTTTGCCTGACTTCATCGCTCAAACCATCGAAACCGGTCAATTAGAGAGAACAACATTTTCAAAATTTTATTTTAGTCACTTACAAATAGAAGGAGAAGGATTAGCTTGGTAACAGATATTGTCGATTTTTTAACTAGAAGTGCTGGAATGTCTTATAGAAGGATGCTATTTGCTTTATTATTTGCAACTTTGTTAAGTCTGTATATCTTTTTTGTTTATCGAATGATTTCGAAAGAGTCTTTTTATTCAAAAAGTTTTAATATAACCCTACCCATCATCACTATTTTAACTGCTGCGATTGTGGTCGCAATGCAGGCAAACTTAGTGGTATCTTTGGGAATGGTGGGAGCTTTGTCGATTGTTCGTTTCCGTACTGCTTTGAAAGACCCGATGGATTTAGCCTTTACTTTTTGGGCGATTACGACGGGGATTATATCCGGGACTGAACTTTACGGTCTAGCCATCATGACAGCCGTGATTATAACGATTGCTTTATTTACATTGGACCAATTAGAGCTAAAAGAAGCGCCAAGATTACTTGTCGTAAATGGCGAAAATCAAGAGTTCGAACCTGAATTAAATGAACTCTTAAATGAAAATGGTATTTACTATACAGTAAAATCCAGAAACATCAATAAAGGTAGTTTAGATCTCATATATGAAATTCAAACGGACAACGGGGAAGCATTAGTGAGAGAAATTGGCGCAATGAATTCTATATTTAATGTATCCATATTGGACCATGATGGATCTTTACGTTATTAAGCCAATGGAACAGGAGGAATTATGAAAAAAAACTATACATTATTTAATATCATGAGTTTATTGCTTATACTTTTATCTATTTTCCTTCTTGTAGGGTCTTTTCGACCGACTCATTCGACCGTTGACTTTGAAGATCCAGGTTTAGAGCAAGCCGTTTTAGATGCCATTGAACAAGAAGAAGGGCCGATTGAACCGAAAGATGTTGAAATGTTGCAAGTGCTTGACGCGACAGGCTATGGAATCGAAAGCTTAGAAGGGATTGAAGCTTTACCTGAATTAAGAGAACTTAATTTAGAAGACAATTATGTAAAAAGTGTCTCCCCCCTTCAAAACTTAACCAAACTTGAAACCTTAAGCTTGCGAAATAATGAAATAACCGATTTAGAAGCGATAGATTTTGATGATATTCTCTTTTTAAATATCCGAGATCTCAGTCTTCGCCACAACGTGAAACGCGACGAAGAAGGTGAAGGAACAAGGTTAGCCGACATTTCGATGTTAGGACAAATGGTTTCTTTAAGAAAATTAGAACTAAGAGATAACGATATCGAAAATTTAGAACCTCTATCTAATTTACGAAAGCTTACTGAATTAGACCTTCGAGAAAATAAATTTAAAGATATTGAAGCACTTGAAACCTTAACAAAATTGAAAGAGTTAAACCTAAGAGATAATGAAATAGAATCCTTAGAACCGATTAGACACCTAAGCCGTTTAACGTATTTAAATATTCATTCTGATTCGGAGATTACTTCGGTAGAACCGATTAGCGAACTTTTTAATTTAGAAACACTGATTATGCGTGATGTTCCTATCGATGACCAAGGCGAATTTTTAAAAAAATTAACCAAACTTCAAAAGTTTAATGCGATTGATACAGGATTTGAAAGTATTGATCCAAAGATCATTGTAAAATTACGACAAAAAGGTGCACTCCAAGGAGAAGTCCGCCCTGAAAGAATGCTTTATACCTTAGAAGCTCCTGAATTATCAAAAGAATCAGGTTTTTATAATCAAGGATTTGAATTGGAGATAGCAGAGAATTCAGAAGAGAATACCGTTTATTATACTTTAGATGGCTCAGAACCAACCCTGAATTCTACTGTCTACGAAGAACCCATTCAAATAGAACCAAACGATGACAATACATTGACCGTCGTACGTGCAAAAGTACTCTCAGAAAATAATACAATGAGTGAAACCGTCACAAAATCTTATTTTGTGAATAGTAATTTCGATGAACGCTTCGATTTACCTGTATTTTCTCTAGTCACTGACCCAGACAATTTATTCGATGAAGAAATTGGCATTTACACCGATAAAAATGCCGAAAATCGAGGAAGTGACTGGGAACGACCAGTACATCTGGACTTTTTTGAAACAGATGGAAACTTAGCATTGGAACAAGAATTAGGTATAAGGATTCATGGAGGACTCACAAGAACTTATAACCAAAAATCATTAAGATTGTATGCGAAAAGTGAGTACGATACAAATAAATATATGACATATGATTTTTTTAATGGTTTAGAGAAAATGAATGATAATGGTTCTGTAAATGAATTTAAAAGATTATTACTTAGAAATTCGGGAAATGATTGGAATCAAACAATGTTTAATGATGCCCTTATGCAATCCTTAATTGAACCATTAGGAACAGTGGATACACAAGCTTATCGACCAGCGGTAGTCTTTTTTAATGGCGAGTATTATGGAATTCATAATATAAGAGAACGATATGATGAATATTATATACAATCTCATTATGATATTAATAAAGAAGATTTAGCCATATTAGAAAAAGATGGTTTACTCTATCGAGGTGGAAATTCTGACACTGCACATTATCAAAACATGATTAAGTATATAGAAGAAAATGG
>DATGSY010000047.1:0-3693 GCA_035302125.1 Atopostipes sp. | reverse complement strand
GAGTTCTTTCAATTAAACAATCTTCGTTACCGAACAGGTAAACGAGCAAAAATTCACTTTGACATAGTCACTTTAATGTACAATGCGTCCAAATTAGCAGTTGATCGAATTAATACAGCATTAAACCAAGAATCTCAGGTTGCGTAGCAACATCAACTTCGTCTGTGTGGAATCCGGATCCACGTAGACTCCTGCAGGAACAGCAACAGCCGAAAATTAGTTGTTGCCTGCGGAATGCGGAGTGGATCCGGATGGAACACAGCAAGCACAATTTTGATTGAAAATTTTTAAGCCGATTTTAAAATACTGTATCTTTGTCATTTTTTAAAAAAAATGGTAATTATGAAATTGATTCAACTGATTATCTTTTTCTTTAAGTAATTCTTTTTGAAAATTTTTAACTCTCCCGCATTAAACTACATTACTAGGTTTTAAATCATTATTACACCTCTACTTGCAAAGAAAACTTTTATTTCTCTCTTACACTGGTTCAAAAGTATATTTAGTCACAAAAACACTTAAAACTACTTAAGATTCTTATCAACTAAATAAGCCGCACCAATCATTCCTGCATCATTACCTAATTGTGCTAGTTTCACTTCACAACTATCACTTATTCTTGGTAGTGCATATTTTCTAAAGTATTTTGCTACTTTTTCCAGTAACTGCTCTCCTGCGTTTGAAACGCCACCACCAATAAGTACTTTACTAGGATTAATAATCGTAGCCGTATTTGCTATCACATAGCCCAATATATCAGTAATTTGGTTAATAACTTCTTCACAGACCTGATCGCCTTCTTTTGATAAATCAAAAATATCTTTAGCTTCTATCTGTCCATGGGAATGATAATAAGTTGCTAATGCACTATCTGGGTATTCTTCTATCCTATCCATTGCTCGTTGAACAAACCCTGTAGCAGAAGCTGTTACATCCAAGCATCCAACTCGACCACAGTTACATTTGTAGCCATTAGGTTCAGCAATGATATGCCCAATTTCACCAGCTGTACCATTTACTCCATTTAAAATTTCCCCATTCGCAATAATTCCACCACCAACTCCTGTTCCAAGAGTGATTAGGATAACATCTTTTGAATTATTGCCACTTCCTTGCCAATTCTCCCCTAACGCTGCTAAATTTGCATCATTATCTATAAAAACAGGAAGACCTGATAATTTATGAAGTTCATCCCTTAAGTTAAAGTTTTTCCATCCTATATTTACTGCTTCATAAATGAAACCTCTTTCTTGTTCGATAAAACCTGGTGCTCCGACTCCAATGCCAATAACGGTATTTTCATCTTCTATCTTTGATAATGTTTGAGTAATGGATTCCCAGATGTCTTCTACAATAGATTCTCCATGGTTCTCTTTATTTGTAGGGATTTCCCATTTCTGTTTCATTTGGCCATGCCGGGTAATGAATCCAATTTTTATCGCAGTTCCACCTATATCGACTCCAATGATTATTTCTTCCACAAAGCCCACTTCCATTTTGCCAAAATTTGTTTCGTATCATTATTTTAATCTAGATGATTCATCCTGCCGATAAGAACTTCATAAAAGCAGATGAAACAAATCTATTTAAACAGGTCAGATTTTAATAAAATCTGACCCTACTTTCATTACTTCACCCGGTAAACACGTGCTTCATAGGCTTGAAACGTCAATGTATCAAGTGTCTGAACATCGACTTTAACTTCATAATTACCTACTAATAATTCTGCTTGCTTTCCAGCTAATTCGTCAGGCAATTCCACGTCAACTATTTGATCAAATAAATTTGTTAATACCACATAGGTTTCGTCTTCGTGTATCCGTTTATAGGCGAAAATTTGCTCATGATCTTCTAAAACAAGCTCGTACTTGCCGTAAATCAGGGTATCATTACTATGACGCAAGTTAATTAACTTTTTATAGTAATTCAATATGGAATTTGGATCATTTAACTCTGCTTCAACGTTGATTTCTTGATAGTTTGGGTTCACTTTCATCCATGGTGTCCCTGTAGTAAATCCACCGTTCACCTCTGTATTCCATTGCATCGGTGTACGTGAATTATCCCGACCGTTCTTCCAAATGATTTCCATCACTTCTTCATGACTTTTACCAGCTTCACGTTCTTCTTTATAAAGATTTTTAATCGCCACGTCATTATAATCATCAATAGAATCAAATTGGACGTTCGTCATTCCGATCTCTTGACCTTGATAAATAAATGGCGTTCCTTGCATTAAGAAATACATCGTCGCAAAACTTTTTGCAGCTACTTTTCTTAAATCCGTATCATTTCCCCACGTAGAAACAGAACGTGGCTGATCATGGTTTTCTAGAAAAAGAGCGTTCCAACCGATACCGTCAAGACCATTTTGCCATTTGCTAAGCGTTTGTTTTAATCCATGAATATCGAGGCCACCTGTCACACTTTTCCCCCATAAACCTAAGTGCTCAAATTGAAAAATCATATTGAATTTACCGTCTTCCTCACCGACCCATTCATCCGCTTGTTCGATGTTCACCCCGTTCGCTTCACCGATCGTCATAATATCATACTTATCAAACGTTTCTTCTTTTAATTCTTCTAAAAATGTTTGAATACCAGGACGGTTCATGTGTCCTTCATAAGACGGGACATACTTTTTATTTCCAGGATTTGGCATATCCGGAAAACCAGGTACCTTTTTAATATGTGAGATCGCGTCTACTCGGAACCCGTCGATTCCTTTATCCAACCACCAGTTCACCATTTTATATAAATCACTGCGAACATCAGGATTTTCCCAGTTTAAATCAGGCTGTTTACGTGAAAAGACATGCATATAATATTCGCCTGTTTTCTCATCATACTGCCAAGCAGAGCCACTAAAGATGGACTCCCAGTTATTCGGCTCCTTCCCATCTTTACCTGGATGCCAGATGTAATAATCTCGATAGGCATTATCCTTTGATGAGCGGGATTCGATAAACCATGGATGTTCATCAGATGTATGGTTAATAACAAGATCCATAATTAATTTCATACCTCGTTGATGAACTTCTTCCAATAATTGATCAAAATCCTCCATCGTACCAAACTCTGGCGAAATCGCTTGATAGTCGCTTATATCATAGCCATTATCATCGTTCGGTGATTGGTAGATCGGCGACATCCAGATGACGTCAATCCCTATATCCTTTAAATAATCGAGCTTAGAAATGACCCCTTGGATATCCCCAATACCATCTCCATTTGAATCCATAAAACTACGCGGATAAATTTGATAAGCTACCGCTTCCTTCCACCATCGTTTTGTCATGATGTTCCTCCTTAACAATTACATCCAAATCTGTTTTTTCTATTGCATTATTAACTTCAATGATTAGCAAATCCTGTCAGTTTTCAACTAGAATAATTCTATTAAAAATTTATGATTTCGCTCTCTTTACCTCAAACGTCAACAGTTCTTCTGTCATTTCCCCATAACTACCTTTTGCAAGTAAATTTTGCATATTTGACACCCCTTAACTAAGAATCAGATGTTTTAACAGATATTGACTGACAAGATTCCCGTTCCTTGATCACGGTTGGAATAATAATACTCTTTTTATATGCAGAAGGTTCTTTAATTTCTTCAATTAAACATTTAGTCGCTTCCGTACCAAGTTGGAACACTTGTGTATCGACAGACGTTAATTCGGGAGTTGATACTTG
>DATGSY010000046.1:0-2659 GCA_035302125.1 Atopostipes sp. | reverse complement strand
ATGAAGCAGCATGAGCTTGCTGAAAAAGTGGGAGTCACAAGACAAACAATGAGTTTAATCGAAAAGGGCAAGTATAATCCTTCGCTGAAATTGTGCTTAGCTATTTGTTATGCTTTAGATAAAACGTTGGACGAAGTATTTTGGATAGGAGAGAATGAAGATGAATAATAAAATACAAGATGAGAGAGTTAAACAAAACAAAACGAAAGCTCTAGCAAATGCAGCGATTATTGGAGAGGCCTTCTTCTTGTAAAAATTATTTTCGAAATTTTTACTGACAAAGCAACCTTAGCTACAACAGGATGGGATATCGCTGTATTAATTGTTATGAACGTTGTTATGTTGATTAGTCTTTATCGTTCTAAGACAATCGATACTCCTAAAACGTTATTTGGACGTTCATTAACAACGGGCTTTTCAAAAAGAGCTAAGAGAGAACGATTTTATCAGTCATATATTCCTGAAAGCTTAATTGCGGCAGTTGGTTTATCCCTTGGCTCGTATCTTAATAGTGGCTATAATGGGATTCTTCCAACTCTTATTTTATATATTTTTTATTTTGGAATCTATCTAACAGTTACATACTATTGGAATGAAAATGAAATCAAACGATATAACAAAGATTTAGAAGATTAAAAATGAAGCCACTCTATTGACTCTAACCTTGAACAAATTCCTGTTCGATTTAAAAACAATCATTCGCGAATATCCTGTAATTCATCGAGTTGCGCTTTTGTGATCTTGCCGCCTTTAGTATCGGCTCCTATGCCATTGGTTACCGTTATGTTATTTCCATTAATCCATAAACTAACGGGATGGGTTGATGTACCTTCCTTGTGATGGACAATTTGCAAAACCATATCTGCATAACCTTTTTGAATTTCTATATCCTTTGAAAAATCAATCTCATCAAACCAGTTTTCAAATTCAGCAATCTTTTCTTTATCTTTAATTTCTTGAGTAAATTGATAAGAAGTTTCATTTATTTGGGTTCCAACCAGCAGTACTTTTTCAGGTTTCATAATTTTCGGTAAAATTAAAGCGAGCAATACTAAGCCAACAATTGATGAAAAAAGTATTTTCTTTTTCATAGCATCACCGTCTTCTTTTTAATTAGTAGAAGTATACAACAATTTAAAAATAAAATATATAATTTCATGATTTAAATAGGGATACAAGGAAGATTAACTATACAAGCGAAGTTTCTATTCTATTAAAATAAACCGCTCTCATGGTAGAATAATTATAAGAAATAAATTTTATAAAAAGGTTGATTTTTATGAAGAAGTTCTTTTCTGTCTTTTTATTATTTCTGATGCTTATAGTAGGGTGCACGACTGACAATCAACCAACGGAAGAAGTCCCAGAAACGTCGACAGAAGAACCGATAGGAGAACAAGAAGCGGATGTAAAGGAACCTGAAGAAAATGAAGAACCCGATACAGCTTCAGAAGACTCCCTTCCCGATGAGCTGACAGTCCTTGCAGAAAATTTGAATGCCCCTTGGTCGATTGAAAAAATAGAAAACACCTTTTATATTACAGAAAGACCGGGGGTGATTGTAAAAGTAGAAGATGAAGAAGAAACACGTCAAGAAGTAGAATTATCGAATGACTTAGCAACCGCTGAAGAAGCAGGTTTTATGGGCTTTGTATTAGCACCAGATTTCGAAAAAACGAAGCAAGCTTATGCGTACTACACTTATACAAATGAAAAGGGCCAATTCAATAAAGTTATCACGCTCATTCTTGAAGAGGGGCAATGGACGGAAGAATCCATTTTATTAGATCAAATTCCAAGTGGCCCTTACCATCATGGGGGTCGCATTAAAATAGGCCCAGACGACATGTTATACGTAACCGTTGGCGATGCGTTGAATGAAAATTTAGCACAAGAACAAGATGCTCTAGCAGGAAAAATTTTGCGAATGAATCTAGACGGCTCAATTCCTGAAGACAACCCTTTTGAAAATTCTTATGTATATAGTTACGGTCATCGAAATGCTCAAGGGTTAGTCTGGCTACCAGACGACACAATGTATGCGAGTGAACACGGAAACAACGCAAACGATGAAATAAATTTAATCAAAGCAGGCGAAAATTACGGGTGGCCACTCATCGAAGGAACGCAGGAACAAGAAGAACTCATTTCACCAGAATTTACTTCAGGCTCAGACCAAACCTGGGCACCTTCGGGAATGACTCAGTCTGAGAATAAACTATATGTGGCGGGTCTTAGAGGAAATGCCGTATTTGTTTTTGATTTAGCGACGGGAGAGGTGCAAGAAACACTGACAGATTCTGGTCGCATCCGCGATGTGTATATTGAAGAAGACCATTTATACTTTATTACAAACAATACAGACGGGCGCGGAAACCCAGAAGAAGCGGATGACAAATTATATCGCATCGGCCTAGCAGAACTCGAATAAAAATTATATCCGTCCAGTGAACTTCAAAAATTCGTTCACTTGGACGGATAACCTTTGTATCTGCCCAAGTGAGCGAAAAAACTAGCCTCACTTGTCCCGGTAACCATTCTATCGTTACAAGTGAGCCCGAAAAAGATCTCCACTTGTTAGGATAACCAGTCTATCCTTACGAATGAGCTAAAAAAACTATCCCACTTGTTAGGATAGCCACCATATCGTTACAAGTGA
>DATGSY010000045.1:0-2388 GCA_035302125.1 Atopostipes sp. | reverse complement strand
GAGTTCAATTGTATTGTGAATCGTTTTGCCAATGGTCTACATGAGTTAGGTGTGAAAAAAGGGGATAAAGTCGCCCTTATGATGAAGAACTCCGATTATTTTGCTATCTCTTATTTTGCCTGCGTTAAAATTGGTGCCATTGTTGTTCCCATGAACTTTCGTTTAGTTGAAAGAGAAGTGGCTTATATTTTGGATCAATCAGATAGTTCGCTCGTTATTTCTGACCCGGAATTTGAAGAAATGCTTCTTGCAATCAAACAAAATCTTCCCCAGATTCGTCAAGTGATCACAGCGGAATCCACATCCTATTCTAAAAATGTGACGGTCGACGATCTTTTATCGACTAAAATTACTGAACCAGATGTAGAAATTAATAGTTCAGATGATGTTCATATTTTATATACGTCAGGTACAACTGGAAATCCAAAAGGTGCCATTTTTGATCATCAACGTGTCACAAGTTCTTTAATGAGTTGTTCAGCGACACTAGGTTTTTATTCAGAAGAAAAGTTTATTCACATAGCACCATTGTTTCATTCCGCCCAACTTGTGATTTTCTTGTTAAGTAGTTTTTTTGTCGGTGGATTCAACCTCATCCATCGTGATTTTAACCCCGAAGATGTTTATCAAGATATTGAAAAGTATAAAATAACCCACTTTTTTGCCATTCCTATGATGTACCGCCTGATGCTCGCCTATCAAGAAAAAGATCAATATGACATTTCTTCCATAGCTTGCTTTTCTTATGGTGCGGCACCGATGTCCGCTTCAGAAATTAAGCAATGCATGGATTTTTTCCAGTCAACAAACTTTTATAGTTTATGTGGCTTAACAGAAGGTGGACCGACAGGCATTTATTTATCACCTGAAGGGCATTTGAAAAAAGCGGGTGTTTCAGGCAAACATGCTATTTTATTCACCGAAGCAAAGGCAGTTAATAGTGAAGGTGAGGAAATCAAGGCGGGTGAAGTGGGCGAGTTAATTTTGAAAGGTGACACTATCATGAGGGAATATTATAAAAAACCTGATGAAACGGCAGCGGCTTTAGTGAATGATTGGTTGCATACGGGTGATTTAGTCACTAAAGATGAGGAAGGCTACATGACGGTCGTCGATAGAAATAAAGATATGATTATTACTGGTGGAGAAAATGTGTATTCGGTTGAGGTTGAAAATATATTAATTTCCCACCCGCAAATTGAAGATGTTGCGGTCATTGGAACGGTGGATCCCAAGTGGGGAGAGGTAGTTACCGCCGTGATTGTACCAACCAAAGGGGAAAATATCGACTCAAAAGAATTAGATACTTTTTGCAGGCAACATTTAGCGGCATATAAAATCCCTCGAAAGTTGGTTTTTGAAGAAGAGTTGCCTCGAAATGCTTCGGGCAAACTGAGAAAATTTGAGCTCCGTAAAAAAGTAAATTAAATACATCAATCACGTTTAAATGTCGAAAGGAGATGGATTAAATGAATATGAATCAAGTATCAGCTGTTGTAACCGGGGGAGCCTCTGGATTAGGGGAAGCAACCGTTAGAGAAATAGTTAAACAGGGGGGAAAAGCAACTATTTTAGATGTGCAAGTTGAAAAAGGTCAAGATTTAGCCGAAGAATTAAAAGGAAGTGTCACTTTTGTTGAAACAGATGTGACAGACCAAACGAGTGTTAAACAAGCATTAAATCAAGCCGTGAGTACATATGGGTCGATCAATACAGTTGTTAATTGTGCCGGGATTGGAAATGCTGAAAAAACATACAGTAAAAGCCGTGGACCACATAAATTGGAGAATTTCAGCAGGGTACTTGAAGTTAATTTATTAGGTTCATTTAATGTTGTCCGATTAGCTGCAGAAAAAATGAGTCAAAATGAAGCAAATGAAGAAGAGGAACGTGGGGTCATTATTAATACCGCGTCGGTTGCTGCTTTTGAAGGACAAATTGGTCAGGTGGCTTACAGTGCTTCAAAAGGCGGTATTGTAGGGATGACTCTTCCACTTGCACGGGATTTATCCAGTTTTGGAATTCGTGTTTTAACCATTGCACCAGGATTAGTTGACACACCTCTATTTGCAGGGTTACCAGAGAAAGCACGTGAATCTTTAGGGAAAATGACACCATTTCCACAACGTTTAGGCTATCCGAAAGAATATGCCATGCTTGCGAAAAGCTTGATTGAAAATCCATTGATGAATGGAGAAGTCATTCGTTTAGATGGTGCGATCAGAATGCAGCCTAAATAGGAAAATACAAATCGACTAAATGATAAAGGGTTTTGTTATAAAAGGGAGGATACATGTATGAGAGAAGCAGTCATTGTAGAAGCCGTACGGACACCCGTAGGTAAGCGAAACGGTGGATTAAGCGGCATGCGTGCAGATGTACTTGCAG
>DATGSY010000044.1:0-2189 GCA_035302125.1 Atopostipes sp. | reverse complement strand
CCACCGAAGAGTCATTTTGAAATTCGGGAAAAATTTAGCGATTTTATCGATTGGCAATACATTGATGAGTGGTGTACTTGTCACTTTTGGAACTTATCTTATGGGGATACCTTTGACCTATGCCTCGATCTTAGGCGCGATTTCCATGACGGTTTCCCCATCTGGAGTTGTTTCTATGATCAAAGAAACAAAAGCCAAGGGTGAAATGACTCAGACACTGCTTGGATTGGTTGCTTTTGATAATTTAATTACGATTATTGTTTTTGGTATTGTCGTTGCATTTGTCCAGACAGCAGGAAATGTTGATGTCAATGAAGTCTCTTTAATTCTAAATGTCTTTTTAGATGTCTTATGGGCAGCGTTAATTGGATTGGCCAGTGGATTTTTTGTGGCTTTCTTCATTCGCCGGGAGTTGCAAAACGACAAACTGCTTGTCATTATAGGCGCAGCGATCCTCTTCAACAGCGGAATAGCCACTGTTTTAGGATTATCTCCTGTACTTGTCAACATTGTATCAGGTGCCATCATCACCAACTTAACCAACCGTAAAGTCTTGGTCGCTACGGTGATTAATCGAATGGAGCTTCCAATTTTCGTCGTGTTCTTGACATTGGCTGGCGCACATTTGGATATTGCCATTTTTGCCACTGTCGGCCTTGTGGGGGTTGCTTATATTTTGGGCCGTTTTATCGGAAAATATACAGGCGCCTTTATCTTTTCGCATTTCACTTCATTGAGCAAAAAAGTCCGAAAGAATATCGGTTTTGGATTGATTCCCCAAGCAGGTGTTGCGATTGGATTAGCCACCGTTGCGGAGCAGACCGTTCCTGGCATTACGGGGATTATTACCGGGGTGGTTTTAACCGGTGTGGTTGTGTTTGAGATTACTGGTCCCCTTCTTTTATCTCGGGCGTTAAAGAATGTTGATGAAATTCCAAAATAAATAAAATGTATATTACCATTGAAACCAGATTGCTTTACACGGTGCAGGCACCGTGTAAGAAACAACCTGACTTTTATTTTATGTATTTTGATTCATTTGAGTATATTCTTTCATTCAGGAACTTGATTGCTTTCATTTCATCACAAGATTCATCACAAAATCACCATATTCCTTTTTGTGTGAACTGAATACTTTTTAAGAAACGAGGAACCCAAGACTTCATTGTTTGAAATTGTAGGAGAAGAAGAATGTTAGATCTATTAATTAATGATATTTTAAGTACGCCGTCCATTTTAATAGGATTCTTTGTACTTATAGGAAATGTGCTGTTAAAGAAATCTTCAACGGAAGTCATTTCAGGAACGTTTAAAACCATTATCGGTTTTCCATGTTAAATTTAGGGGCTGGAATTGTCGCGGAAGCTTTAGATAATTTCAGCGTGATGTTTTCGGAAGCTTTTGATCTGCAGGCGGCTGTCATGAATACCGATGCTTACGGTGCCATGTTGACAGAAGCTTATGATTTAGCACCTATTGTTTTTATTGTTGGTATGCTTTTAAACTTAATCATCGCTAAATATACACGCTTTAAATACATATACTTAACTGGACATCTTGCCTTATATATGGCGGGGATGATTACTATGTTATTAAGCGGCTTTCATCCAGCCATCACGATTATTCTGGGTGCTGTCTTTTTAGCCATTTACATGGCGATTGCACCAGCGATCACACAAAAATATACGGTTGAAATTACAGGAGAAGAAGATTTTGCTATCGCAAACTCTGGGAGTATCAATTTCTTTCTTGGCGCAAAATTAGGCGAATGGTTTGGAAACAAAGAAAAATCGACAGAGAATATTCAAGTCCCGCAGTCTTTGGGTTTTCTTCAAGACTCCACGGTTTCAATGTCTCTAACCATGTCTGTTTTATTTATTTTCGTGAGTTTCTTTACTGGATCCGAATTTATTGAAACAAATTTAAGTGACGGTCAAAACTATATTTTCTTTTCATTTATGCAAGGGATATTATTTTCAGCCGGTGTTCAAGTGCTTTTAACTGGGATTAATATGGCGATTGATGAACTGGTGCCTGCTTTTCGTGGAATTGCGGACCGTGTAATCGATGGAGCCGTTCCTGGAATCGATGCTCCTGTAATGGCAAAATATTCACCAAACGCAATGATTCTTGGTTTTATCACCAGTTTAACGGCTGGAATTTTAGGCATGTTCGCTTTGTCTTTTATG
>DATGSY010000043.1:0-2713 GCA_035302125.1 Atopostipes sp. | reverse complement strand
GAATCAAAATATGTGGAGATTTAGAGCCTTAGACAAGAAAATCTCACCATTTTATATTAACTATATAGTAAAGAAAATAAATGAAGAAGTTTCAGGTTGGACTTCGGGAAGTGCTAGAGAATTTTATAGAAAAGATGTTTTTGGCAAACAGAAAATCGCCGTGCCTAGTCTTGTAGTAATGGAAAGGTTTAACAAATTAACACAGACATTGTTCGCTCAAATTGATATATTAAAACAAGAAAATAATTTGTTAGCAAAAACTCGTGATACTCTTCTCCCTAAACTGATGTCAGGGGAAATTCGAGTAGAAGAAGCAATTGAAGTTGAATAGATACTATTAATAATCAAAACTCTCATTAGGAGGTGAGACGATGGCAGATGTTAAATTTTTAGAAGAAGGACTGGAGAATGTATTCTTAAAAGAAATCCAGGATTTAGGTTATCGGTTTGTACCTTCACAAGAAATTGTGCGTTCAAACTACAAGATGCCTATCGCAGAAGAAACACTAAAAGATAGTTTAGTTCAAATTAATCCGGAGGTTTCTTTGGATGTTATTGAACGAGCGATTTATCAAATCCAACATATTGATGCTGGCTTGTTAGAAAGTCGAAATGAACGCTTTTTTAACTATCTTCAAAATGGGGTAGAAGTGAGCCATTATGAACAAGGCAAACAAAAAACGACACGGGTTCATTTAGTGGATTATGAAAATATTGAGCACAATGATTTCATAGTGACGAATCAATATACGATGGTTGGTAAAGAACAAAAACGACCGGATATTGTACTGTTTTTAAATGGTTTACCAATTATTGTGATTGAGCTAAAGTCTGCCTCCACGATTCATGCAGATATCTCGAACGCATATCGACAAATTAAAAATTATCAACACGATATTGAAGAACTCTTTGTCTATAATGCGTTCAACATCATATCTGACTTTACCTATACAAAAGTTGGTACCATCACATCCAATGAATCTTGGTATAAAGAATGGAAGACAACGGATGGGAACTACGAAAGTACTCGATTTGCGGATTACAGTACATTACTTGAAGGTATACTACAAAAGGATCGATTGCTTGATATTTTGAAAAACTTTATTTTATTTGAACATATAGAAGGCTCTACTGTGAAAATAATGGGGCAATACCATCAATACTTTGCGGTACATAAAGCGGTCCAATCTACACTTCAAGCGATAGAAGATGGAGATGGTCGTGGTGGTGTGTTTTGGCATACTCAAGGGTCCGGAAAATCATTGTCTATGGTCTTTTACACGCAGCTAGTGACGCGAGCCTTAGACCAGCCAACATTTGTGGTGCTCACAGATAGAAATGATTTGGATGATCAGCTCTATGGGCAGTTTTCACGAGTGCAAGAATTTTTAAGACAAACACCTATTCAAGCGAATTCTCGAAGTCATTTAAAAGAATTACTGAATGATCGGAAATCAAATGGGATTTTCTTCTCAACGATGCAAAAGTTTGCTGAATCGGAAGAACCATTAACGAACCGACAAGATGTGATTGTAATGGCGGATGAAGCCCACCGTTCACAATACGGGTTAAGAGAAAAGGTTTCACGAGAAGGTAAAATCCAACATGGAATGGCACGAATCGTGCGTGAATCTTTACCAAAAGCGACGTATATAGGATTTACTGGAACACCGTTGACGGAAAATGACAAAGACACCCAAGAAGTCTTTGGGAACTATATCGACGTGTATGACATGTCTCAATCTGTAGAAGATGGAGCGACAAAGCCTATTTTCTATGAAAACCGTGTCATCAATTTAAATTTAAACGACCAAGTCTTAAAACAAATCGATGCGAAATATTCGGAGCTTGCAGAACAAGCAGAAGAAGCAGATATAGAAAAAAGTAAACAAGAGCTGAGCCGTTTAGAAGTTCTTTTAGGTTCAGATGAAGCAATAGATACATTAGTGCAGGATATTATCCATCATTATGAAGAAAATCGAGAGCATCTGCTCACAGGAAAAGCAATGGTGGTTGCTTACAATCGTCGCATTGGAATTGAAATGTACCAACGTATGCTAGAACTGCGACCTGAATGGCAAGATAAAGTAGAAGTGATTATGACTGGAAATAACAATGATCCAGTTGAATGGAAAGAAATTATCGGATCAAAAGCAGACCGGGATGAATTGGCACGTAAATTTAAAGACAACGAAGATCCGATGAAAATCGCTATTGTTGTTGATATGTGGCTAACAGGTTTTGATGTACCTAGTCTGTCTACAATGTATATTTATAAACCAATGAAAAGCCATAACTTGATGCAGGCGATTGCTCGAGTGAACCGGGTTTTTGAAGATAAAGAAGGTGGCCTGATTGTTGACTACATAGGCATTGGCAAAGCATTAAAAGAAGCGATGAATGACTATACTACAGCTGACCAAGAGGCCATTGATAATGCGAATATCAGAGATTCAGCTTATCCAAAGTTTCAAGAAAAACTAGAAGTTTGTCGTAACGTGTTTTTTAATCGGTTTAATTATTCTAAAATCTTTTCTAAAACCATCACCGATTCTGATATGGCAGACTTAATTCGCGATGGGATTGACCATATCTTAAGCTACAATGAAGAAATGCAGAAGGATTTTAAAGATCAAGCATATCAATTAAAACAAGCACACACTTTATGTTCTTCTGTGACGACAGAAGCGGAACAAAGAGAAGCAGCTTATAT
>DATGSY010000042.1:0-11554 GCA_035302125.1 Atopostipes sp. | reverse complement strand
GCTTAGAGAATGTTGTTTATTCTTATGAAGGTATAGGCAGTGAATATGCTAGTTTCACTTGGAATCCTCAATTCAATAAAGAAGATTATTATCAAATTGCCGCAAATAATGGTGGTACGGTTCTTGTAAAAATTTATGAATTTACCGACGATCAAATTGCTCGTATTTTCCGTTCCCCAGAAACTTATTTTAGAGATAATTTTAGTGAAATCGGAACATTCCCTGAAAATTTAGATACAGAAGTTATTTTAAAAGCGCCTATCGAAGTTGGAACAACTTGGGCGAACGATACAACGGAGTATGAAATAACCGCTGTAAACCATGAAGTTGAAGTCCCTGCTGGAACGTATAATACAATAGAAGTCACAATGACGGCGGATAATTCAACAGTCAAAAGGTATTATGCAGAAGACATTGGTTTAGTTTCTGAAGTTTCAGAAACTGCAGATGGACATGTTGTGGAATCTCATCTAGAAACTGCTGAAACAAATGCTCCAGAGATTATTCCATTTACCGTCTATGTCCCAGATGATCAAGCGATGGGCATGGATACTATACAAACAGAGCTAACGCTTTATACAAATGACCCTGCACGTATTGCGATTAATGATTTGCTTACTGGTCAAGTTGAAGAGTATGACGAAATCAATCTTTTACCGGAAGGTACTGAAATCAACTATATGTTTTTAAACAATGATCGTGTGGTAGAAGTTGATGTGTCAGAAGAATTTGAGACAAATATGAATGCCGGGTCTACAGGTGAGTTGTTCGGCTTATACACCTTTGTTAATACGCTTGCGAATTACTACGGGACCGAAGAAGTTCTTCTTACAGTGGACGGCGAGCCTTATGAAGGTGGTCATATTATTTTAAGAGAAGGCGAAACACTTCAATTTAATCATGAAATGGTGAATGAATAAAAGAGGTAGCGTAAAACATTCGTTAAAATGACAAGTTCATTCGCTAACTGAAATTAAAAGAGCCCCGCATTAGAATCTCAAAGTGATTCTGATGCGGGGAACTTTTATTTAATATCGCTTATTTTAATTTAAATAATCATTAGCTACATCTCGATAGAAGTCAATGAACTGTAAATAATCATCTACTTCTACATATTCATCTACTGCATGCGCAAGGCTCATCTCACCAGGACCGTATATTGCTAAGTCAAAATCTTTATCTACGCGGCCGAAGTTCGAAGCATCTGTCGCACCTGCCATACCTACCCCTTCAATAGGAATGTCTGAGACTTTACTCATGGATTGCACTAAATCCGTATCAAAATCACTTTCGACTGCCGGATTGTTTTGTATCAGATTTAATTCAAGTTTACCTTCGATTTTTTGGTTCATCTCATCTATTGTGGAACGTATTACATCTAAAAAGACATCATTATCTACTTCCGGAATTGTACGACCATTTCCTTTTAATTTAGTCATAGCAGGAATACTATTGATTTGATCTCCACCGTGAATTACAGTGTATGCATTCAGCATGCGACCCAATTTTTCGTTTTCTGCAACACTCGCTGCTTCTTCAAACTTTTTATTTGTGATTTGAATAAAATCAACAAGTTGTTGGATTGAATTAATGCCTTTTTCCGGCATCGAACTATGAGCAGAGCGTCCATGAGATATAATTTCATACTGCACGGAGCCTTTGTGAGCAGTCACAACTTTTCCATTGTCAACTTTCGGCTCAGCAATAATAATCCCATCTGCATCATCAATATACCCTTCTTCTGTCACTTGTTTCGAACCGAGCATACCAATCTCTTCGCCAACTGTCGCGACTAAACGAACTGTTCCTTTTTTTAATGCTCCACTCTCTTTTAATTCAATCATCGCAAGGACTAAAGCAGTTAATCCAGCCTTCATGTCGGTCGTTCCTCGACCATACATTTTTCCATCTTCAATAACTCCTTCAAAAGGTGGATGTGTCCACCCTGAAGGATCGCCGGCATCCACAACATCCATATGCCCACTAAATATTAAAACTTTACCCGGCTCTTCTCCTTTCACTTCTGCAATCAAATTGCTTCTCGTTGGAGAATACTCGACCAAATGGGAGTCGATTCCATGTTCTTTTAAGAGCTTTTGATAATATTTTGCGACTTCTAACTCGTGATCATTTTCTGATTGGATACGAATAATTTCTTGTAAATGTCTAATTCTTTCTTCTCTATCCATAATTCCCTCCAAAAATTACTTGACCAACTCATAAATAGCTTCAGTATAGATTGACATCGCACGCATCAAATCATCCACAGCCATAAACTCATTTGCTTGATGCATGGTATCTTGACTGTCTGGGAACATTGCTCCATATGCAACTCCACGGTCTAGTAAGCGTCCGTAAGTTCCTCCACCAATAACCATTTCATGTGCTTCTAAACCTGTTTGACGTTCATAAACATCTAATAATGTTTCAACTAATGGATCATTTGCAGGGACATAGTGCGGTTCTTTCCCACTGCCAGTTGACTCCACTTTTACTGCTTCATCTTTTAAAGCATGTTTAAATTGGTTTAGAATATTCTCAGCATCAGTGCCTTGTGGATAGCGCATATTAGCATAAATTGCTCCACCTTCATTTGCCTTGAAATTGAAAATCCCAAAGTTAGAAGATAAATGACCCATCAAGTCATCTTCATGATCGATACTCAATTTCTTTCCATCGTGGTTTTCATGTAAATAATTTGCGGAAACATTTAAGAAAGAATTAGCGTCTCCTCCAAAGTTGTAAGCATTTAAAAAGCGTGCGAGATGCGTTGCCGCATTGACACCATGCTCTGGTGTCGAACCGTGTGCAGCTTTCCCGACCAGTGTGAATGTCACTTCGTTTCCTTCAACTCCTGCATCTCCAGAAACGGATTCATTTTCTAAGTAAGCATAGAATTCCTCCATTACTTCTTCTGGATTTTCAACTTCTACAATAGCTACTGCATCTTGCGGAACCATATTTTCTCGTAAACCTGCTTGGAACGAAACCAATTTAGCTTGATCTCCATTTTTCCCGTCAAATTGTAATCTAACACTTGTATTCCCTTTTTCACCATTGATAATTGGGAAATAAGCATCCGGAGAAAAACCAAAATCTGGTGTTTCAGCAACGTTTAGATAATGGTCCATACAACCCCAACCAGATTCTTCATCCGTTCCAATAATGACACGAATCTTTTTAGATACAGGCAGATCTAAGTCTTTGATAATCTTCATCGCATAATAAGCAGCCATCGTTGGGCCTTTATCATCTGAAGCACCACGTGCATAGATTTTATTATCTTTAATTACCGGGTCAAAAGGATCAGTATCCCAACCTGTACCTGCTGGCACGACGTCCACATGACCTAAGACACCTAAAATCTCGTCGCCTTCACCATACTCAATATGTCCAGCCCAGTTATCAAAGTTTTTAGTCGTGAAGCCATCTCTTTGACCAATCTCTAAGAATGCATCTAAAGCTTCTACAGGTCCTGGACCAACCGGATATTCTTCCGTGGCTGCTTCCTCATCACGCGTACTGTCTATTTTTAATAATGTAAATAAATCTTCGATAAAGTCGTCTTTATACTCTTCTACGACTTCTTTCCAATTCACATCAACCATGTTATTCCTCCTATTAAATTAATACATTACTAATGATAACATTTTTTCCACCATTTAAAAATTTTCAGGTGCTGCAGCAATAAAATGGTCCTGTTCGCACAGTTTACTATTTTTTCGTTATACTGAACGAAAGAATCTAAGGAGGATGACTATGAAACAAATTACTTTGGAAGACGTTTCAAACTGGGTTCCTGTGAGAGAAAAAGATACTTATAAAAATAAAATGGGGCATGTGCTGTGTGTAGGCGGAAATGAAAATATGGGTGGTGCCATCATTTTAAGTGCTTCTGCTGCATTAAATGCCGGTGCTGGGTTAGTGACCGTTGCATCTGCTCCTGAAAATATGCATGCTCTGCATGCAAGAAACCCTGAAGCAATGTTTGTTAATATGTATGATGTGGAAGCTGTAAAAGAAATCTTACCAAATGTTGATGTGATTGTTTTAGGTCCTGGAATGGGAACTTCCAAACAATCAACTGAAGTCTTTCACCATATCATTGATGGATTAAATGAAAATCAATGGTTAATTCTTGATGGAGATGGAATTACTCACTATGTAAATCACAAAAATTCTTTAGATGTACCGACAGATAAAGTTATTTTCACTCCTCATCCGGGTGAGTGGAAACGATTGACGGACATCGCTCCTCCAGCGGAAGATCTAGAAGAAAATAAACAGCAAGCTTATGGTTTAGATGCAGTGATTGTACTAAAAAAAGAACGGACTGAGATTTATATAGATGACGAAGTGTGGCAAAATACAGCTGGGAATCCTTCGATGGCTACAGGTGGTATGGGTGATACTTTAACTGGCATTCTTGCAAGTTTCTTGGGGCAATTTCAAAATAAAAAACAAGCAATTTTGAGTGCAGTCTATGTGCATAGCGCTGTAGCGGATGAATTGGCAGAAACTCACTATGTGACTTTACCGACTAAAATCATTCAATCTCTGCCCAAATTTATCAACAAAATAACTAAAAACTAATGAAATCTTGCTTCAATTGAACTATGATAATAGAGGTGCTCATTTTATAATCAATATAAAATGACCCAGTAATGTGTTTCAGAAAAGAGATGATTATTTGAAAAACAGACCTAGTTATTTTTATAGTTTAATTTCACTCGTTGTGGGCCTCTTACTCATGATGTATTTACGCCGTGTATATTTTGTTGGCCTTTTAATCTTATTCATCCTGATCGTTTTCCAAACGCCGACGACTAAAATAGACCGGACAGGTGAAGCTAATGATGCTTCAATTGCTATCTTAAAATTTATTGGTTTAAATACCATCTTATATTTAGTAGGCGGCTATGCGGCTTTAATCTTTTTTTAAAACACTCGATTTTTATTCGAGTGTTTTTTAGTTGAATAAAGGGGCTAAAGCTATTTCTTGACTCAAAATGGATAAAAATTTACGATGCTAAAGAATAAATGAAACTTAGAATGAAGAGAGACACTATACCAGTAAAATTAATCGTTACAGATATGGATGAGACTTTTTTAAGATCTGATAAAACCTATAATGAAAAAAAGCGAAGTCTGTTTTCCACCAATTGGCCGAAAAAGATATTGTAGTTGCAATTGCCACAGGAAACTATATGCCCTTGGTCGAAAGCTACTTTGATGAGGAGATACTAAAGGATACTTATCTGGCGGGAGCCGTTAGAGATTTTAGATCAGTTCATTTCTCAAAGTGATTTAGAATTTCTGGAAGGTTACCGCATAAATATAAGTTTTTGTTTCTGTTCCAATGGATAACTTTCAAAGTATTTTGTGCTTGTGAAATTGAGATTTGTAACCACAAGACGTTGCTCGCAGGCTTGAAATTTCATTCTGAACCTACAAGATTTTCGCCTTGAGTACAAAAATGAATATCGAATCTACTGACGCTCGTTCGCACGTGCGAAAATAAGATACGCACTCAGGGTTGCCCGTTTCTTGATTTTAGTTTCCACATAAACACAAAAATATCAAGTGGAGAATCTTCTTTTCCATGCAATCTTTTACCCTACCTGTTCTTAGTGATAAAACATTAACCGACTGCATCCTATCAGTCTTTATTTTATAATCCCTTATACAATTAAAAAAGGTCTCACAACAGACATTGTGAGACCTCATTCTTTATGGCTTTAGTTTTTCTACTTCTTCATCAGTTAAGCGGCGGTACTCACCTAACGGCAAGTTCTCGTCTAACTCCAAAGTATGCATCCGCATACGTTTTAGATAGAACACTTTTTTTCCAACGGCTTCAAACATTCGTTTAACCTGGTGGAATTTACCTTCATGGATGGTAACCGTTACTTCTGAAGTTCCTGCTTCTTCGTCAATCTCTAAGATTTCTAATTGAGCAGGCAGTGTTTTAAATTCTCCATCTTCATCATCTAACCATAAACCTTCTTCAAACTTCTTAACATCTTCATCTGTAACAATTCCAGTGATGATCGCATAATACTCTTTATCGATTTCCTTTTTCGGCGAGGTTAACTGATGGGTCAGTTGTCCATCATTCGTTAAAATCAACAAACCTTCTGTATCAATATCCAAGCGCCCCACTGGATGAGGTTCTTGGACTAAATCATTCGGTTCTAGCAAGTCCAAAACGGTCTCATGAACAAAATCTTCAGTCGCACTAATTACACCCGCTGGTTTATTTAACATAAAGTATACGAACTCTTCATAGTAAATACGCTCTCCCCCAATACGGACATCATCCACATCTGGGTCAACTTTTGTTCCAGGGTTTTTGATCATTTTTCCATTGACTTCAATATAGCCGTCTCGAATAATCTTCTTAACTTCTTTTCTCGTACCAAATCCTGTATGCGCCAGTAGTTTATCTAATCTCATTGTAAATCTCCTAGCTTTTTATTTAATCCTTAATTTTTGTTTTAATGATAGTGCCTGTGATCCAATAACTTTTTCAGCTAATCTTGTTTTCAAGGTTAAGTAGCCATACACCACAACACCTGCACCACCTATGATAAGCAGCGCAAACAACGCTTGAATCCGACTATTATAGTCAATAAAGATTCCTAGAATATTTGAAACAAGTACAGTGGCTAATCCCATAATAAGCGCTAAAATAAGGATGAGCAATGTTCTTCTTGCTAAAAACTTTATAGAATAATGTGTTAAATCATACATCGCTTTAAACATTAAGAATATTGTTACCATTAACCCTAGCATAGTAGAGAACAAGATTCCAAGTTCTCCGATCCCTCGAATAAATAACGGCTGGGATATCAGTTTAACAACTAAGCCGGCTGCAAGCGAATAAATTCCTTTACGACGGAGATTCACAGACTGTAAGATATTTCCCATCACTAAAAATAATCCTAAAAATAAACTCGTTACAGCATAGACTCTCGTCGCATGGACGCCAAATTCATTATATTGATAGAAGAAAGTGTAGAACGGCTCAGCTACAACAAACATTCCTATAACGGCAGGTATCATGATAAACATAAGGAGCTGAATCGCTCGTTCGAACTGATAAGACACTTCCGAAAATCTCTTTTTCGCAATCAAATCACTCATCAAAGGAACTGAAGTTATCGCTAGTGCTGCACCAAATGAAGTAATGATGGTACTTAATTTATAGGCATTCCCCTGAATAATTCCATAGCTCACTTGAATACTGCTGTCGGATATTTCAGGATAAAAGATATTCATTAAAGGAGCAAAGGTCTGCTGATCAATAAAATTAAAAACCGTCAATCCTGTAGACATAATGACAAAAGGTATAGAAGTTTTGATGATATCTTTTAATAAATTCGGTGTTGAAATAAACACTTCGTTGTTGCTCTCATCATACTCCCGATTCAAAGCCGTTGGAATTTGCTTTAGTCGTATAAATAGATAAACCATAGAAAAAATGGCTCCAACAAAAGCCGCGAATGTTGAGTAAGTGACAGCTGTTACTACATCACCGTTTAAAACCTGTCGAATGATATAGGCAGAGCCTAAAATAAAAAGAATTCTCAGCAGCTGTTCAATAATCTGGGAAATTGCTGGTTCACGCATGCGATTATGCCCTTGAAACAATCCTCTAGTAACAGATTGTATGGGAATAATCAATAATGCTGGAACTAGAGAACGAATAACTAAAGTTGCTGAATTTTGATCAGCTGCAGGACTGCTTTCTGCAATCGTCGGCGCTAGAAAAAATAACACCATGGCGGATACAAAACCAGTAATCGCCATTAGTATCAAACCATGTTTATATATTTTTTTTGAAATTTCATATTCGCGAATCGCATTAAAGTAACTTATTTGTTTTGATATGGCAGAAGGGACTCCTGCTGTTGCAAAGGCCAAGAAAAATGTATAGGGAACATAACCCATTTGATAAAGGGCGTGAGCAGCATTCGCTTCCGCTTGGTCCCCCATCCATGCCATCCAGGGGATAATATAAATTGCCCCTAATATTCGAGAAGCTAAACTTCCAAAAGTCATCCAAGAAGAACCTGTCACCATACGGTTATCTTCTTGCATTCTATTTTGCTTATCCATGTTTATAATCCTACTTTCACCAATCATTGGTTACCATTTAAACTTGAAATAATGGAATGTCTAGTTATACATAACAAGACAAGGTGTGTATTTGTTTTAAAGATGCATTTATTCGAAAAAAAACGAATAAATTGATATTTTGAAAGACTATACATTGTTGGTCAAAACTAAGGACCATCAACATCTTAGTCGATACAAAGTAAAAAAAGAGCTTTAAGCTCTTTTTTTACTCTTCCCCTATTTTACTTGTTTCTGCTTCTTTTATCAATGGCTCCAGGTTAATAGATGGAAGATTTTACGCATACTTCATGCTTTATTCATGAATAGCCCCCGAAACATCACAGACTAGTTAGCGACAATGTTAACTAATTTCCCTGGAACAACAATGACTTTTCGGACCGTTAGACCAGTAATATGTTCTTGAATATTGTCATTTTTAAGCGCAAGTTGTTCCAAGTCTTCTTTTGAAATCGAACGAGGAGCCTTTGCTTTTCCACGAACTTTTCCATTCACTTGGAAGACGACTTCAATTTCATCTGAAACCAATTTATCTTCGTCATACGTTGGCCATGGTTCGTTAGTGATTCCCTCTTCACTTTTCGTGATTCGTTGCCATAACTCCTCACCTAAATGAGGAGTGACCGGTGCTAACAATTTAATGAACCCTTTGACATATTCAATGGGTAGACCTTCTGCTTTATAGGCTTCATTTACAAAAACCATCATTTGTGAAATGGCTGTGTTAAATTGCAAGGTTTCATAATCTTCTGTCACTTTTTTCACCGTTTGATTGTAGACGATGTCTAGGGTTCCATCATTGTACGTAGTTATTCGATCACGGACTTCATCTTCCTCATCAATAAAGAGTCGCCATACACGGTCTAAGAATCGACGGGCCCCTTCAACACCTTCATCTGTCCAATCTTTAGCGGCTTCTAAAGGTCCCATAAACATTTCATATAATCTTAATGTGTCCGCACCGTAGTGGTTGACGATATCATCAGGATTAATGACATTCCCTCTTGATTTAGACATTTTATCGCCATCTTTAAGAATCATTCCTTGGTTAAATAACTTTTGGAAAGGCTCTTTCGTTGGCACTACACCTAAATCGTACAAGAATTTATGCCAGAAACGAGCGTAAAGTAAATGAAGAACCGCATGTTCCGCTCCTCCAACATAGAGATCCGTTGGTAACCATTCTTTTAGTTTATCAGGGTCTGCAATAGCTTCTTCATTGTGTGGATCGATAAAACGCAGGTAATACCATGAACTTCCTGCCCACTGTGGCATGGTATTTGTTTCGCGTCGACCCTTCATCCCCGTTTCAGGATCGACTACATTGACCCATTCTTCGATATTTGCCAGTGGTGACTCGCCTGTGCCGGATGGATGAATATGATCCGTTTTTGGTAGCTCAACCGGTAGATCTTCCTCTGGAACCGCCGTGGTTGTTCCATCTTCCCAATGGATAATTGGGATTGGTTCACCCCAATAACGCTGACGTGAAAAGACCCAGTCACGCAGACGGTAGTTGACTTCACGGTAACCTTTTTCATTCTCTTCCAACCAAGTAATCATTTTCTCAATGGCTTCTTCGTTATACAAGCCATTTAAAAATTCTGAATGAATATGCGCACCGTCACCAGCATAAGGAAGTTCTTCCCCTTCTGGCAAATCAATAATTGAAAGAATTGGCAAGTCATACTTAGTAGCAAATGCAAAGTCTCTTTCATCATGTGCAGGAGTTGCCATCACGACACCTGTCCCATAGGAAGCAACGACATAATCCGCTACCCATAACGGTAAGTTTTCTCCAGTTAATGGATGTTCGACATAAGCTCCAGTAAAAAGTCCGTTTTTATCATCATTTAAAGAAGTCCGTTCGAGTTCACTTTTTGTTTCTACTTCTTTAACATATTGATCCACTTCTTCTTTATGTGATTCTGGAACTATCTCATTTAACAATTTATGTTCTGGTGCAATAACGACATAACTTGTGCCATAAAGTGTATCTGGACGAGTGGTGAAAGTTTCTAAGACAATGTCAGAATCGATTACTGGGAATTTAACAATGGCACCTTCTGATTTCCCAATCCAATTTCTTTGCATTTCTTTAATACTTTCTGGCCAATCCACTTCATCTAAATCTTCAAGTAATCGCTCTGCATACGCAGTAATTTTCAATATCCATTGTTTCATTGGACGACGATAAACTGGGTGTCCACCACGCTCACTGACTCCATCAACGACCTCTTCATTTGAAAGAACCGTATTTAAAGCTGGACACCAGTTCACCGCAACTTCGTCTTGATAAGCTAAACCTTTTTCATAAAGCTTAGTAAAAATCCATTGCGTCCATTTGTAGTACTTAGGATCCGTGGTATTAATTTCACGGTCCCAATCGTAACTAAACCCTAATTGTGTAATTTGACGTTTATACGTTTCGATGTTTTTGTTGGTAAATTCTGCTGGATCATTCCCTGTATCCAAGGCATACTGTTCAGCAGGTAAACCAAAGGCATCCCACCCCATTGGATGTAAGACATTATAATTTTGCGCGCGTTTCATTCTCGCTAAAATATCCGTAGCGGTATACCCCAAAGGATGTCCTACGTGTAATCCTTGTCCTGATGGATAAGGAAACATATCTAAAACATAAAAATTTTCTTTATCCGGATCTTCAGTTGTTTGAAACGTCTGATCATTTTCCCAATACTCTTGCCATTTTTTTTCTATTTCTAAATGGTTGAAGCTCATGCTTTTTCCTCCTTGTATATTCCAAAACCATGATTTAAAAACTCATTAAAAAAACCCTATAAACAGCTATTACTGTCTATAGGGCGAATTTTCGCGGTACCACCTAAAATTAACTATTATCTAGTCATCTTAAAATCCTTAACGCGGAAAACGATTGGAATTTTTATCTCCCAATATTACTATAGGCGAGTTCAGTAATCTTTTTTGTACATTCACACCATCCATGTACTCTCTGATAAAAAAGAATCACTTACTACTCCTAAATATTTGAATTATTTGTTTTTAGTAAATCTATTCTAGCATAAAAACTTTCTTTTTCAACTCTAGTTAGCTTTTATCCTTCGACAATTCAACAAATAAGACTTAGATTTTTAAAGTTTGACCAACAAAAATCAAATCAGATTTTAAGTTGTTCTTAGCTTTTAGAGCATTTACAGTGGTGTTAAAACGAACAGCAATCCCTGAGAGTGTATCCCCTCTTGCAATCTGGTAAGTTCTGTTTCTAGTTGGTGTTGATTGTTTGATGGTTTGAGTTTGCTCGGAATTTTTTATGGCCAATTTTTGATTAACAAAAATCAAATGAGAACTATTCAATTTATTCCAAGAAACTAAATCATTTACAGTCACATTAAATCTTCTCGCAATACCTGATAAAGTATCCCCAGCTTTTACA
>DATGSY010000041.1:0-5847 GCA_035302125.1 Atopostipes sp. | reverse complement strand
GTGGAATTTCCGATCTTTCAAAGAGATATGCGCGACTTATCGACATTTGGGATGTATGATGCCATCATCAGTTTTTGCGATACACTGTGCTATTTGGAAACACCGGAAGATTTAATGACCGTTTTTAAAGAAACATATGCCCATCTAAACGAAGCGGGCATTTTTATGTTTGATGTGTTTACGACGGAACATATGGAGTCGTTGGACGGGTATTCTTATCATGATGAGGTGCCAGGTATTTTATTTACTTGGGACAGTTTTCCGGGAGAATTCCCGCATGCCATCGAGCATGATTTGTCTTTCTTTATCGAACAGGATTCTGGATTATATGAACGCCAAGAGGAACTTCACAAGGAACGAACGTATCCGCTAGAGACTTATTTGTCGATGCTTAAAGAAGCAGGATTTTCACATGTAGAAGTAACAGCGGATTTTGATCAAGAAATTACTGGAGAGAATCAGCGTTGGTTTTTTAAAGCCGAAAAATAAGGGTGAAAAGTAATGAGAGCATGCGGAATTGTTGCAGAATATAATCCATTCCATAATGGCCATGCCTACCAAATCGAACAAGTGCGAAAGCAGTTGCGGCCGGATGTTGTGATTGCCGTAATGAGTGGAAATTTTCTGCAACGGGGAGAACCAGCTTTTCTAGACAAATGGACACGTACGGAGATGGCTTTAGCTGGTGGCGTTGATTTAGTCGTTGAACTTCCGGTTCAATTCAGTACGCAGCCGGCTGATTATTTTGCTAAAGGTGCCATCCAAATTCTTGGCGATTTAAATATTGATTGTTTAAGCTTTGGTGTCGAAGAAGGATTAGGGGAAGAATTCTTGCAGGCTGCAAGATGGATGGTTGAAAATGATGCGCTAATTTCCCATGAAATGACAAAAAGAGGCGCAAGTGATGTTCCTTATGCTAAGCGAATGGAAGAAGTGCTCAGTCAATTAGCCCCTAATTTTCCGCTACATTTGAATTCACCGAATAATCAATTAGGCTTTGCTTACGCCAAAGAAATTGTAAAGCAAGATCTTGTGGATCAAATAGAGATTGCTCCGTTGATTAGGAAAGGTACGGGCTATCACGAACCTTCCATTAAAGATGGTGCACACATTGCGAGTGCAACAGCGATCCGAAATGCACTGCAAAAAGGGGAGGATGTCCAAGCTTATCTACCCAAAAAAGCTTTTGATTCGATGAGAGGGAAGCTCGAACAAGCAATGACATGGGACGATTATTTTGATTTATTGAAATACCAATTAATCGTCTCATCAACCCGTCAGTTGCATGACATTTATCAGATGACGGAAGGATTGGAATACCGTTTAAAAGACCAGATCATTGAAGCGACGTCTTTTGAAGATTTTATAAATCGAATCAAAACAAAACGATATACAAGAACCCGCCTGCAGCGCTTGCTGACTTATGTCTTGTTGTCTTTTTCAAAAGAAGAGATGGAGAAAAGCTTAGATAAGCGTCCAGCGATTCGTGTCCTTGGATTCAATAAAAAAGGACAGGCGTACTTGAGTGAACAAAAGCATGCATTACATACGCCTCTCGTATCCAACGTGAATCAAAAGACGAAAGAATGGCTAAACTTTGATATTTTAGCAGGTGAAATTTATGCTTTAGGGCATGAAAACATTCCAAACCAAGATTTTAAGCGACATCCAATAAAATTTGATTGACAGAAACTGGCTAGACTAGTATAATAATTGATGTTGTCTATTCACATGGAACACAATCTTAGGTCAAGATTGAGGTGACAAATATGAAATTGAAATGGTCTTTATTGGAACTCAATAAACAACCAAACGGCATTATGATGCTGGATGATCAGGTGGATTTAACGAGTTCTTTAAAAAAGCGTAGAGATGATTTGATGGACGCAAGCCCAGTGAATGTTCAAGGTGCCATTACGGCTGAAGCAAATAAGCGATACTTTGTGGATTTAACTTTGGACATGACATTGACTTTACCGTCTTCACGATCATTAGAACCTGTTGAACTTGATTTGACAGTTCCGTTTTCTGAAGTATATTTAGCGCCAGAGGCAGGTCAACCTGCAGCAGAAGATTTAGAGGATGAGGTTGTATTTTCTCTCGAACAAGCGATCCTTGACCTACAAAAACCGATTGAAGACACAATTTTAGCATCAATTCCGATGAAGATTCTTTCGGAAGAAGAGCAAAATTCTTCGGATTTACCGAACGGAAAAGATTGGGAATTGAAGTTAGAAGGTGATTCTGAGACATCGAATAGCGATGAATCAGAGATGCCTGAAAATTCACCTTTCGCAGTCTTGAAAGATTTAGATTTGAATCTTTCGGACGATAAAGATGAACAATAGGTCTACTAAATATGAATGAATCGAAATCTTAAGGAGGTGTTTGGAACATGGCAGTACCAAAAAGAAGAACATCAAAATCAAAAAAATTAAAACGTCGTACACATAAAAAATTAACTCTTCCGAACTTAAGTGAATGTCCAAACTGTGGTGAAATGAGAAAAAACCATCACGTTTGTCCATCTTGCGGCCACTATGGTGGAAAACAAGTTGTTGGAGAATAATTTAAACTATAAATAAAGTTCTAGCGTCTTTTGAATCTATTCAAGAGGCGTTTTTTTTGTTATGATGGTGTCGAATAGATTAGAGTGGACGAGAGGTGGAAAGGAATGAATGAGTTATTAGATAATATATTATACATATTTTTCTATATTTTTCCTATTCTCATGCTATTTTTGGGGAACAGATTCAAACCGAATTTTGATATCTTTCCAGTACCACTAAAGATGGTCGACTTAATTACACCATATTTATTGTTGTCAGTGACCATCCAAACCATTTTAGCTGGGGTAGAACCATTACATTTATATTTTTATATTTTCTTAAGCGTCTTTGGCATTGGGTATGCGTCATATTTGGCTTTTGGAAAACGAATGTTGCTGGTTGGAAAATTCTTTCGAACATGGTGGCGATATGTCTTTATTTTTTCGCTTGTCTATCATGTTCTAATTGGTGGATATGGTATTTTCGTAAACTTCTTTAATACATAATTAGACGATGCATCAGTTTTGAGTGTGACTCAAAAATTGGTGCTTTTTTTATTTGCAGGACTTGTCTTTATTTTTTCATTTTCACCTTCTATATCCCAACTACCTATTCAATAAAATCTCCCAGGGTACAAAGTGGGGGATTTTTTTCTTTATGGAAAAACCCTCCACTCATAAAGTGCCAAATTTTTTAAAAAATAGAGAGAAAATGGCTATATTAAGCCCTTAACCGAACGCTTGTTGGTCTTATTTTGTTACGAATATTACATTTTTTGAGAAATCGAGTTATTTTTGGAATTGAAGTGGAGGGAAGTGGGGGGATGTGGTAGAATAAATTTACGTTCAAGTAAATATTCCCACTTTCCACGAAAGGAGGCAATGAAATGTTACTAGGTGAATTTAAACATACGCTTGATTCAAAAGGCCGAATTATTGTGCCTGCCAAATTTCGTGGTGACTTAGGCGAGCGTTTCATTGTCACAAGAGGACTGGACGGTTGTTTATTTGGCTATCCAGCCCATGAATGGGAAAAAGTGGAAGAAAAATTGCGTCAGTTGCCGTTAGCAAAACGCGACGCACGTAAGTTTACTCGATTCTTTTACTCAGCAGCTACAGAATGCACAATCGATAAGCAAGGAAGAATCAATCTTCCTCAAACGTTAATTGATTTTGCTGGGTTAGAGAAGAACTGTTACCTCGTAGGCGTTTCAGATCGTTTTGAAATTTGGAGCGAAGAAAACTGGAACGAATTCACAGAAGAAGCAGAAGGAACATTTGAAGATATTGCAGAAGATATGATTGATTTTGGTTTTTAATTTTTATGAACATCAAAACCTAATCCTTAAAATAAAAAGAAAAGATTAAAATGATTTATGAAATAAACAGAATGGAGGCACAATGTGGAATTTCAACATGAAACAGTTTTATTAGAAGAAGCCGTGGACGGGTTAGCGATAAAACCCAACGGTACCTATGTTGATTGTACACTTGGTGGTGCTGGGCATTCATTACGGATTTTAGAAGAATTGAATGAAGAGGGTCACTTATACGCCTTTGATCAAGATGAGTTTGCGATAGAACAAGCAAAAAACACGCTAAAAGAGGGCATCGAAAAAGGCCAAGTGACACTGATTGAAGATAATTTTAGAAACTTAAGTGAAAACCTAGCCTCATTAGGTGTCGAGAAAGTGGATGGTGTGTTATACGACCTGGGTGTATCATCCCCACAGTTGGATGATGGTGACCGTGGGTTCAGCTATAACTATGATGCCGATTTAGATATGCGTATGAATCAAGACCAACCGTTAACTGCTTATACCATTGTCAACGAGTGGGACTACAACGACTTAGTTCGAATATTTTTTTCTTATGGAGAAGAGAAGTTTTCCAAACAAATCGCTCGAAAAATTGAACAACGTAGAGAAGTGAAACCGATCGAAACCACGTTTGAATTAGTTGAACTGATTAAAGAAGCGATTCCAGCTCCAGCCCGTCGTACGGGTGGACATCCTGCGAAACGAATCTTTCAAGCAATCCGAATTGCAGTTAACGATGAGTTAAATGCGGTCAGTGAATCTATTGAGCAGGCAATAAAGCTGATTAATGTCGGTGGTCGGATCAGCGTCATCACATTCCATTCTCTAGAAGATCGGATTGTTAAACAACTTTTCAAAGAATATTCAACGGTTGAAGAGCCACCAAAAAATTTACCCATTTTACCAAGCGAAATCGAAAAGGCACCATTAAAATTAGTGAATCGTAAAGTCATTTTGCCAACTGAAGAAGAAGTTGAACGCAATAAGCGTTCACGAAGTGCAAAATTACGAATCGCTGAAAAACAAAAAGAATTAGACGAATAAAAAGCCATTTGAACGGGAAATAGGGCTTTTTATTCCTAAAATGCTACATACGAAGTAAGACGTCTTTGAATCTAAGGGGGATTTAACGTCATGGAAGATAATTTAGCACGTGATTTAGAATTAGATGTTGAGATGGACGCTGTTGCGTACGAGCAACAAATCGAACAACCATATGAACAACCGACAGAGCAAGTGGCGCCAAGTGTTGAAACTTTGCCACAAAGTAAACCTTTAACCAAAGGATTAACGAAGTTAGAAATTGGCCTTATTTCAGCGATAAGCATGATTGTCTTTGCCTTGGTTTTATTGAATGTTTATTCCGATTTACAATTAACGCATGTCAGCAGAGAAGTGCAAGATGTCAATGCACAAATCCAACAAACCGAAGTTGAAATTGAGAATTTAAATCAGCATGTACAAGAACTCTCTCGCTATGACCGTGTCAATGAAATTGCTGAAAAATATGGCTTAGAATTGCATGAAGAGAATATCAAGAACCTCGTACCGGTAGAATAGGTGAGGGGGATGAATTCAAATAGAAATCGACACAATTTTTCAGCATTATTACTTGTGATTACCTTTTTTTCTTTTGCGCTAATCTTTTTGCGCTTTTCTGAAATCATGGTACATGGTGAAATCGCAGGAGAAGATTTGGAAGAAAATGTTGAACGATTGTATACGAGTAATCATACTTTACAAGCCAATCGCGGAACGATTTTTGATCGTTTTGGAAATCCCATTGCCATTGATGCAACTTCTTATAAAATGATTGGTGTTTTGACAGACAAATGGTCTTCTGAAAATAACCCGCAGCATGTCACAGATGCGGATGCGGTGGCAGAAGTATTGTCTGCACATATTAACCTTTCTAAAGAAGAAGTTATGGATTACTTAACGCGTGATGCAGATCAAGTGGAGTTTGGAGCAGCTGGAAAT
>DATGSY010000040.1:0-12364 GCA_035302125.1 Atopostipes sp. | reverse complement strand
TGAAAAAATCGTCGACTCCCCTGTAAAGTCGCCAGGGTTCAGCACACGAATTAATTGTTCTTTTCCGGCCTCTGATAAATGGAAAATCCGTACTTGCCCTTTATGGACGATGTAAATCGAATCATTGACATCCGCTGCCTGGTACAAATATTCTCCACGTTTCAAATCTTTGTGACGGGCTTTCGACGCAATTTTGGCCATCGATTCTTCATCCAAGTGGTTAAAAATCGGCACCAAACGTACACACCCCACATGTGAATGCCCTTCTTTCATTTCCATCTGTGGTCCTCCTTTGGACTTCACTCTCTTCCATCAAATGACTCATTTTCTTGTTGGTAGCAATTTACATGTAACTATCATCGTAAGCATCCGCAAAGGCGATGAGTGCTTCTTCGGAAACTTCTTCTGCTTCTTTAGTGCCTTCAATATAGATATCAAAAAGATTTTTCTTCTCCGCAAAAGAAGCGTTCATGTTGTCAATGCCTTCTAAAATGGAAGCGACCGCTCGAGGCGCAATCGCCGCGAATTTTTCAACCGGCGTATTACAGCTCATCGGGTTTTTGGTTTTGTTTTTAATTTCGATGAAGGCTTCCAGGTTACTGATGCTGCCGTCTGTTTGTAAGTGCGGTTGAATATCCAGATCGGCTAGATAGGCATTACTTTTATATTGTTTGAGTACTTTTTCGGCATAGGCGACTTTTTCATTGGAACTTAAAGATTCTGTAGACATTTTTACACATTCTTTCTTCTAGTTTGTTTATTGCACGCAAAAAGCGACAATAAGTGGTCCATCCCTTATATTGTCGCTCAAATTTTCTCGGATTGCATCTATTTTTATTTAAAAAATTCCTTCTGATTCCTTACACGCGCTCGTAACCAACGATTAACCCGCCGCGTTCCGCATAGAAGCTGCATAGTCCACTGGTTGGGCGGATGCGGACATCCGTTTCAGGGAACTGACCTAAAATCATGTCTGATAATTTTTCAGCCAACGGTTTGTTGTTTACATGAGAAATTTCAAGCACTCGCCCACTAAAGCCTGCTTCAACTAAGTCACTCACAAAGGTTTTCAATGCTCGTTTTTCTCCGCGCGCTCGATTGGACATTTTAATGGTTCCTTCTTCAGAACGGACCCCAATGACATGGATGTTCAGCAAACCTACAATCGAGCCGACCACTTTGTTGACTCGTCCATTTTTCACGAGGTTTTCGATGGATTTCAACATGTAACCGACATACGTTGTTTGGTGATATTCATTTAATGCATCGACCACTTCGTGGAAGTTGACGCCCTGCTTGACTAACTCCACGGCTTTAAAAAGCAGCAGGTCCATCTCTCCACCAGCCGAATGGGAATCAAAGATATGGATATTGGCGTCTGGGTTTTCTTCTAATGCGATTTCTCTTCCTTGTACGGCACTGTTATAACTTCCTGAAAGTTCTGAAGAAATGGTAAAGCAAATCACGTTGTCTGCTCCACCAAACTTTTCAGCATACACTCCAGGTGCTGGACAAGCTGAACTGGATGAAGAAGCTTCTGAAACTTTTTCAACAAGCATTTCTGTATCTAAATCCGGTGTATCTACATAATCTTCATTTTGAACGTGTAAAATTAACGGGATAATATCAAATGTAACATGGGGTGGCAGATCGTTAATTTCACGAATGTTAGATCCTGTATCAGTTAAAATTTTCCAAGACATCGAATCACCTCTTGTTCTTTCCTTAATCTTCCTCTTAAGTATAGCATAATCCTTAGATTCATGACAAAAATATCTATTTTGTCATTTCACGGGTCAAATGAACGGTTTTTCAATCTTCATATACATGGTATCCTTAGTAGGAAGAAACCAAACATGAAATGAGAGTGATGATGATGCTGGATAAATCCATCCCTTATGCAGAAGTCTGGATGACTCGTCCCCGTGATTTAAAAGTCACTGAACATTCTTTACCCGAAGGCTTTTCTTTAGTCTTCTATCAAGAAGGGGATGCAGCCGCATGGACGGAGATTGAGACATCCGTCGACGAATTCGAGAATACAAAAGAGGCTTTAGCTTACTTCAACAAAACATTTGCGCCTCATCCTGAAGAATTAAAAAAGCGGATGTTATTTATTGAAACCGATGCAGGGGAAAAAGTCGGAACAGCCACAGCTTGGTGGAAAGAAACCGCGGACGGCACCGTCTATCCCCTTGTCCATTGGGTAGCCATTAAACCAGCGTTTCAAGGCAAAGGCCTTTCCAAACCGTTGACCTCAAAAGTCCTCCAGGTACTTCAGGAGTTAGGCGAGCATTCATCCATTGTTTTGCACACGCAAACTTGGAGCCATGTCGCGATTCGGTTATACGAAAGATTTGGCTTTGAAATTTCCGATAAAAATTTGGACGGCACACCGAACCCCGATTATGAAAAAGCAATGGAAATCTTGAACAATCTATAATTCATTTTATCTTTGAAAACTAAAGCAACTAAAAAAGATGGCCCGATTATTGAAGCGAAGCCATCTTTTCTTATTTTTAATTTTTAGAATAACATTTTTGTTGCGCCGTACGTACTTCCTTGTGCTCTTAATGCCAGAACGTTTAAGAAGTTCCATGGACGACTAAATCCTGGTTGGAAGAAGAAGTCTGCAAGTGCTAAATCAGTCAATGTCATTTTAGCTGTAATCGCTAATGAAATTGAGTTCGCAGCATGTGTAATATCTTCCGTTGATAAGAATTGTGCTCCAAGAATCACTTCTGTTTCTGCATCATAGAAGATTTTCATTTCTACTGTTACATCGCCATCATCCATAAATGAAGGACGGATTTTCTCTTCACAATAGAAACTTTCTACTTCACCATCATAAGAATCCGCTGTTGCATCTTTGATTCCTGTTGTTGCAAATTTTAGATCAAAGAAAGCTAAACCTGAAGTACCATTCACTCCTGGGACTTCTGTTTTTACACCTAAAGCATTCTTAGCAGCTGTAACTCCTTGTTTTCTTGCATTTGAAGCTAAACCAATTGGCGCTTCTTTTCCTGTTGCGTTGAATAATACATATGTTGCATCTCCACCTGCATAAACATCTTCTGCAGAGGTTTCAAGATATTCATTGACAACAACAAACCCTCGTTCGTCTAATTCAAGTTTGCCGTCTAACCAAGCAGTGTCTGGTCGAACTCCAACCGCCATAACGACAGTATCTGCTTTATATTCGCCTTTATCCGTTACAACGCCTGTTACAACGCCGTTTTCATCTTTGATTTCTTGGACAAATTCATTTCCTTTAAAGTCTAAACCTTTATCTTTTGCTTCAGCAGCAAGCGTTGGATAAAATTCTTCATCCAAATATGTAGGTAAGAAACGGTCTACTGCATCAATAACAGTGACTTCTTGCCCATTTCGAACATAAGCTTCTGCTACTTCAATTCCTATGTAGCCTCCACCAACAACAATTACTTTTTTAGCGTCTTCCATGCGTGCTTTCACTGCTTCGGCGTCATCACGGCCACGGAATGTGTATACATGCTCTAAATCTTTACCAGGGATGTTTAATTTTGGTGCATATCCACCAGGAGACAGCAACAATTTATCATAACTGGCTTCCTCTTCGCCCTGTTCAGTTTTCACTGTAATTGTTTTCGCTTCCGGATCAAGGTCAATAACGTCACTGTTTAAATGAACATTAATTCCTTGTTCTTTATAAGATTCTTCATTCGCGTAATGAATCTCATCTGGCGATGTACAAATACCTTCTAAATAAGACTGCGCACCACAACTCATAAATGATGCTTTATCCCCACGTTCATACAAATGAATCTCAGCATTTGGTTCTGCTTCTAGAATTGTTTCTACCGCTTCATAACCAAAGTGAGATGAACCAACAACAATATATTTCAACTAAAAAACCTTCTTTCATATAATCATCAATCTATTATTAATTATAGTCTTTTTAGTTTAAGAATCAAATTGAATTCAATGTAATTTATAGCCTTTCAAATATCTTCATTCATAAGAATAGTAATTATAAAAAGAACATGGTACGCTTTAAAAAATATATTGAGGATGCGATTCTATGGAAAACCGAAAGAATCATCAAATGAAAAATATCGGTTTTGTGCTGTTGGCTACCGTTTTTGGTTTTGCACTAGGCTACATGATGTTAGCCTCTATCTCAGATGACATCGGAAGTGGCAGTTTCTATGCTATTCCCCTTTTATTGATCAGCTTATATGTTTGTTATTTATTGCAAATTTTTGTCCATGAATTGGGCCATTTAATCTTTGGCTTTTTAACAGGCTATTCTTTTGTGTCTTTTCGGGTCGGGCCATTTATGTTGTTTCGCAGAAATGGCAAACTCAAGTTTTCCACTTTAAATATTCCAGGTACTGGTGGGCAGTGCTTGATGGATCCACCCGCTTATGAGGAGGGAAATTATCCTTTTTTACTCTACAATTTAGGCGGTGTGCTCTTGAATTTAGGTGTAGCGATTGGCTCTTTCCTTTTGATGAATGAAGCCTATTCATTTTTCATCAATGCTTTTTTAGTAAGTTTTGCTTTAACCGGAATCCTGGCCGCCGTCACTAATACCTACCCCGTTAAAGTGAGTGGAATACCAACGGATGGCCATAATATTTTATCCATTTATAAAGAAGATACAATTAAACGTGCTTTTTGGCTCCAACTTGAGTCCAATGCTTTACTTTCAAACGGTGCTGAACCAAGGGAGTTGCCTGTGGGCGATTTCCAAGTAGAAACATCCAGTCAATTAACAAACCCTTTAATTACATCCATCCAGCTTTTTAAATATAGTCATTATTTAGATTTAGGAAATCTTGAGAAAGCGGAAGATGCCTTGGAGACTTTAGTGCCTTATTTACAGGAATTAATTCCCATTTATCGAAATGAAACCAAACTTCAACTGATTTATTTAGAATTAATTGGAGAAAACAATCATGATCAAATCAATCAACTGTTTGATGATTCATTGGCCCAACATCTTAGAATTACTCCGAATTGGTTGAATCATCAACGGGTCTTCATGGCTTATGAATGGTTCCATAATAGAAATAAAGAAAAAGCGATGAAACACTATCTTCGCCTACAAGAACTGGCGCCTAGGCATCCGAATACCGGTGAAGCCAAAATGGAATTGCGACTAGCTGAGTATTTAAAAGAACAAATGCTGCTTCCACCGAATGAAATGCCGACTTCTTCTTAAAAAATAAAATTAGAGTTGTTTTTTAAAAGAGTTTTGGTATAATAGAAGATGCAGCCGGATCCTTAGCTCAGTTGGGAGAGCGCCAGCTCGACAAGCTGGAGGTCGCTGGTTCGAGACCAGCAGGGTCCATCCTAAAAAAACCATCTACTGATTTAGAAAATCAGTAGATGGTTTTTTGTTTTTCAATTATCATTTTAAACTTACTACTTATCCTTAATTCATCATGCTAAATCGAGCTTCCAATATATCTTTCGTCACTGGACCAATAACTACTTCATTGACGACCCCTTCACTGTCGATGAAGTAAGACATTGGTAAGGATTCAACATTATATAAGTAAAAAAGTTCATCTGTTCCATATAAAATCGGAAAAGTTAATCCAAATTCGTCTACGAATGAATCGACATTCGCGAGATTACTTTCTGAAGAAGTTACATTAACGCCTAAGACAACGACGTCATCATTTTCTTCCGAAAACTCTTGTAGATGGGGCATTTCAACTCGACAAGGCGGGCACCAGCTTGCCCAGAAATTGATGAAGACTTTCTTCCCTCTATAATCAGACAAACTGACAAAGTTCCCTTCCATATCTTCCAGATAGAAATCATAAGCTGTATCGCCTTGATTTGCACCGAATTGAATATCTGAACTCGGTCTATCTTCGAACGCTGCAAGCGCCTCTTCAACTTCTTCATCCGATAATCCTTCGAGTTCATCCGATACTTCTACAGCTTCTTCTGCTGCGATTTGAGACGTTTGTTCTGCTTCTTGTAGAACTTCTTCTTCTTTTTGTGACGTAGAAATATAATCATAAATGACAAAAGCAAGGACAAGAAAAATTCCAATCCATAAACCTTTTTTCTTCATTTTTTAACCTCCTCTTACCCTAGCATTTCAAAGGGCGTATCTTGTAGTAAACGGGCAATCCATTCAGACATGTACTGTAAATACCCGGTCAATAAAAGAACCCCCATAATAACCATGAGTACACCACCAATTTTCATTAGTTTTTCTGAATGCTTCAAAATGCTACTTAAATTTCCAATAAAAAAGGAAACCAATAAAAACGGCAAAGCAAATCCTAGAATATATAATGTTAAATACAGCAAAGGCGGTGTCCCAGTGGAGATTCCAATCAGTAAAATCGATGAAAAGATTGGACCAATACATGGCGTCCAGCCTGCTGCAAAGCCTAAACCAATAAAGAAACTTGAAAAATAGTTCCCGGTTTCTTTGATTTTTACTCTTCGGGTATCTTTTAAAAGAGAGGGTATGCTTAACCATCCGGCTGTAACCAAACCCATCACAATGATTAAAAGACCGGCAATTCGCTGGATGAGCGTACTAAGCGATCCAGTCATTAAGTTGCTAAATACATTCCCTAAATAACTAGCACCTAATCCAAGACTCAAGTAAACGGTGGATACACCAATTAAAAATACAATAGAATGCGAAAACAACCTTATTTTAAAATCTTTTGTTTCATTGGTTTTAATTTCATTCACACTTTTTCCGGTGATATAAGAAAGATATAAGGGACCAGTGGTAACGTACATGGCGATAAAAACGAAAGCAACCCAGCACCAAAGGCAATTAAAGTCGTTAATTCAGTTTCGATTGAGTTTTCCTCCTTTGATAGTAAAGACCAGCCACCAATACAATCAGCATAACGACTAATGGTATAGGATAAAACGCAAAATTGAAATAAATCACCGAATCCGTTCCAACGAACAGCAAATGAAGGACACCCGCGAGGATAAGAAGAATTAATGGATCTACATTCTTTTGAACTTTTTTAATCGAAGTTAGTAAAAGCAACACGAGAAAGTAACTAATAAATATGACAGACTGTAAGTTCCGATAGTTTAAATAGAGATACAAATGATTAAACAAACCGATGAATTAAAAGAGTTGAACGGTACTGTTTAACCTATTCCAATCTTCCCAAAGGGCGGTTCCATATTTATATAGACTATATAAAAGAATGAGTAAAGTAGCGATTGTAATGACATTAGAAGAAAAATGAAGAATTCGATAAGGGAACGAAATCACTTCTGAGAAATGAAAGAGAAAATTAAGACCTAACAGAGTCAGTATAAAATAAAAAATAAGATCTATGAAAACAGAAAGAATTGATTGTTTCTCTTTTTTTGGACTTTCATTTAGAAAATACCATAGAAGCATCCCTAGACCTATAATAAGAATAGATGCAAAATATAAATTTGATGTTAAATAACGCATGCATACCTCCTGAATGAGTTTTACATTCTAAACAATTCTAAAATAGTATACATAGGCCAAGCAAAAATAGCAAAAAACCAAATTAAACCCATTCACTGTTTGTCATCTATTCTTAAAAATTCCATCGGCGAAATTTGTCTTTTGTTTGTGGAATTTGGAAGTCATCTTCTGGGATGTAGATTTTTCCCTGTTCAGAAGCTGGTATTTTAATGGAATCAAACATGGTATTTTTAGGATTTTTAAAACCAATGTCTTGAAATGCTTCATCTTTCAAGTTAAATCGACTCCCGACCACTTGTGCATGTGGACTCTCCTCAGTGAAGACGATCTCTCTATCCTGTTTGAATAACTCGCCTTCAGTGTTTTCAAAATAATGAAAGTATTCTCCTTCACCAAGATAAGTGACCGGTTCAATCACTTGTTCCTCTTCATACAACACCATATTTTGCAGAGTATCTAATGCATTTAAATCTTTATAGTAATTCTCTTCTAACGAGCCGTAATAAACATAAGTCGCCAATCGTGGCGTGCGATCGCGTATCAGCGGATTGACAGCGCTCGCCTGTTCCAGATACGGCTGGTATCGATAATGCCCTAGAAGACCAATGATACTTAAAACGACAATAATTACACCGGGTATAAAAAGAAATTTTTTTCTGTTCTTTTTTCTAGCGTATGAACCAATAAAAATCATCACAATACCACAAAGAATGATGAATGCACTGATTACAACAAACCACAATTCATAAAACCGTTCTGCATTTACCCAATATTCAACCGTCATCCCTTTCCTCCCTTGTCTTTTTATTTTGTATCTTCTATTCTATCATAATTTATTTCAATGAATGATGTGGAAGAGGATCTTTATTTAGTGAAAAATGGCAAATTAAAAGGCGTAGCCTATTTAAGACTGCGCCTTTTTAGTGGTATTTAACTAGTTACTTAGTTGCTTTGTACTTCTTCTAAGCGTTTCCCTTGAAAACTTTTAAAAATAATCTATGAACGAAACTTGAATCTTTAATTATCTCCTCTTGTTTCTTTCTAATCCTTAGAAATTTCTATATAATGAGACTATTAAGTAATGTTTAAGAAGGAGAATGAAATGCCTACTCACAAGAAATTTCCGAAAGATGTTATGCGTGTATTAAAAGACACCAGTCGTACATTTTATATACCCATCAATTTATTAAAGGAAGATTTGAAACAGGCGGTATCGACGGCTTATTTAGTTTATCGAGCCATTGATGAAATTGAAGATCATGAAACGATACCCAATGAAACAAAAACACCGATTTTAATGACTTTGAGTGAGCTATTTAAAAGACCATTTACCGAAGAAGAATATTTAGCCGTGATTGCCCCGATTCAAGAAGAGCTTCCGGAAGTTTCTGTTCGTCTATACGATTGGATAGAAGCTTGTCCAGAAACTGCACGACCGCTCATTATGGAGACCGGCTCAGAGATGGCTTACGGAATGGGTAAATGGGCGGAGAGAAATTGGGACGTTCAAACCAAAGAAGATTTAGATGAGTATACGTACTATGTGGCTGGTATTGTCGGTGTTCTTTTATCGAAGCTTTGGGATTGGTCTTATGATTATGATGCCGATATGGACTTAGCCATTGGTTTTGGCCGCGGTTTACAAGCGGTCAATATTTTAAGAAACCAAGACGAAGATATGAATGAACGCGGGGTCAGTTTTGTCCCAAATGGTTGGACACGGGATGACTTGTTTGCTTATGCCGATGAGAATTTAGCTAAAGCGGATGCTTATATCGAGACGTTAACTGAAAAAAGTACGATTCTCTTTTGCAAGCTGCCCCTTGAATTTGCGCATAAAAGTTTAGATGCCATGAAAGAAGGCCGCGAGAAGATGAGCCGCCGCGAAGTATTGAATACAGTGGCTCAAGTAAAAAAAGAAGTCGACCGAATGTAAGAAAAAAGAGGCTAGGAATTTTCCTAACCTCTTTTTTTTATTCTTCTGTAAATTGCGATTGGTATAAATCGGCATAAAAGCCGTCTTTTTCAATTAATTCATCATGTGTTCCTGTTTCAATAATCGTTCCTTGATCCATCACTAAAATCAAATCAGCATTGCGAATCGTGGATAAACGGTGGGCAATAACAAAGCTCGTTCGTCCTTCCATGACTTTATCCATCGCCTCTTGGATGAGTTGTTCCAAACGGGTATCCACGGAACTCGTAGCTTCATCTAAAATCAAAATGTCCGGGTCGCTGATCACTGCTCGAGCAATCGTCAATAATTGCCTTTGTCCTTGAGATATGCCATCCCCATCCGGATCGATGACTTCTTGATAACCATCCGGTAACGTACGTACAAAGTGATTCACATTGGCGATTTTTGCGGCTTGAATCACTTCCTCTTTCGTTGCATTTTTGTTTCCGAAGCGAATATTCTCAGCAATCGTATCTTTAAATAACCAAGTATCTTGTAAAACCAAGCCCATGTGTTCACGCAGGTTTTGACGGGACACTTTTGAAATATCTACCCCATCAATCGTTATGGTGCCGTCTAAGATTTCATAATAACGCAACAATAAATTAATCAGCGTGGTTTTCCCCGCACCGGTTGGTCCAACAATGGCCACTGTTTCTCCGGCTCTTACTTTGAAGCTGACATCTTCCATTAAAAGATCATCTGCTGCATAGCCAAATTTCACGTGATCAAATACCACTTCTCCTTTAACTTTTTGAGGGAGTTGCTGTGTTTCTTCCGTGATGTCCTCTTCTTCTTGATCCAACAATTCAAAAACACGAGCACTTGCTGCTCCCGCACTTTGCATCGGTCCACTCATTTGTGTGATTTGATTCATCGATTGGTTAATTTGATTCACATATTGTGTCAAAGCTTGTAAATTCCCAAGTGTCACTGTTCCTTGAATGACGCGCAGTCCTGAAATAAGCGCGACACTAATATAGGCAATATCTGAAATAAAACGAGTACCCGGCATGACTAAACCTGAACGGAAGCTCGCTTTTGCACCCGCTTGGGCCAGTTGGCTGTTTGGTGCTTTGAATAGTTCCAAAGATTCCTCTTCTTGGTTGTACACTTTCATTTCAGTAAACCCACTCAGATGCTCTTGCGAGACAGCAAATAAGTTCCCTAAAGCACTTGCTTGTTGTTTCCATACCGGCTGACCCCATTGAATAACCATTCTGGAAAAAGCCAACGATAAGAGAATCATTCCAATGACAATCACTAAAAGTTGTGGACGAATGGTCGCAATCATCACGATGGCAAAGAATATCTGTAAAATTCCAATGATTGTTGGCGAGAAGGTTTGCGTTAAGAAGTTTGAAACAGCTTCGATATCACTCGTTACCCGGCTGAGGATATCTCCTAATTTGTGTTGGTCAAAATAGGCCACCGGTAGACGATTCATCTTTTGACTGACATCATTTCTTAAATCAAACATGGATTTTTGAACGACCCCTGAAATAAAGTAGGTTGAAAAATATCGACTGACCATATTCAATAACGCTCGTATCCCATAAATCACTAATACTCGAATAATAAATGAGTAGTTGATGCCAGCACCCGGTACGCCTTGAACCATATCGACAACGTTATTCCCAATCTCCGTAATGGCAATTCCGAGAATAAAAGGCTCTAAGGCATTTGTAATCACGGCGATTAAAATCATCAAAATCCCAAGGACAAATTGACCTCGGTAATGTTTGATATAAGGCCAAACGCGGCGCAATTCTATAATATCTCTCATCCGTATATTTCCTCCTCACTCAACTGTGTTCTAGCAATCTCTAAATAGAGTTCACTCGTTTTTAGCAACTCTTCATGTGTTCCGATAGCAACAATTTCACCTTCATTTAAGACGATGATTTGATCGGTATTGGTAATCGAACTTACTCGTTGAGCCACAATAAAGGTTAAAGAATCCTTTGTTTCTTCAGCGAGTAATCTTCTGACCTTCGCATCGGTTTTAAAATCGAGCGCAGAAAAACTGTCGTCGAAAATGTAAATTTCCGGCTCATCGATAATTGCACGAGCAATCGCTAAACGCTGGCGTTGTCCTCCGGATAGATTGCTTCCCCCTTCGACAATGTTAGACCCATATTTCTTTTCTAACCGGTAAATAAATTCATACGCTTGGGCAATCGTTGATGCATGATCAAAATCGTCCAGTTCTGCATCCTCTTTACTGAAGCGTAAGTTATCCGCGATGGTTCCACTAAACAGTAGGGATTTCTGTGGCGTGTAACCTATCTTTTTACGTAAAGCTTTAATATTGTAATCTCGAACATCCACACCATCCACTAAAATCCGACCGTCCGTGACGTCGTAGAGTCTTGGGATCAATTGGATGATCGTTGACTTCCCACTTCCAGTTGAGCCAATAAAAGCCACCGTTTGCCCTTTGTGTGCCTTAAAAGAAATATTTTTCAACACAGGCTCATCGGCATCGGGATATTGGAAATAGACATTTTGAAATTCTACTTCTCCTCTTGTTTCGGTTTCTATGACACCTTTTGGATTTGGATCAATCGAAGGAACAACGTCCATGATTTCTTCCAAACGTCGTGCACTCACAGAAGCTCTGGGATACATAATAAAAATTTGAGCCAAGATGAGTAATGAGAATAAAGCCAAGAAGCTGTATTCAATAAAGGCCGTCAGCACACCGACTTGAAGCAATCCTTGTTCGATTTGTCGGGCGCCTAAAAGGACGACCAAAATAATGACACTGATAATGATAAAAGTAAACGCCGGATCCGTAAGCCCTAAGGTACGAAAGAGTTTCAAACTGTTGTTTTTATATAAATTGTTGACCTCTTTAAATCGGTTAAATCGATTCACTTCTTGCGTAAATGAACGAATGACACGAGAGCCTTTGATATTTTCTCTAAAGATTCCATTGATTCGGTCCAAGTTTTTCT
>DATGSY010000039.1:0-3294 GCA_035302125.1 Atopostipes sp. | reverse complement strand
ATAACTGAAGTCCAATTTATTGAACAGTTTTAATTTGAAGATGCATCTAACGAATCGCGAGTCGATTCGCAACCCATGATTCTTCATTGTCATTATCATTATCATTTTGTATTCCTTGTCATTATCAATTTCATTGTCATTTTGTTTTCATTCTCATTTTATTCCGCATTCAAATCCCACTGACACAACTTAATCTGAACATGATTCTCATCTTTCATAGGCACGCCTTCTTCTTCAAGCAATTGCTTTTGTTCTTTCCATCCAGGTACTAATCTTCCTGCATGGTTGACGACTCTGTGTGCTGGGTAATCGCCATAAAAACTGGCTCGGCTCATCACTTTTCCGACCAGTCTGGCATTTTTTGGTCGATTGATTAATTTCGCGATTTGCCCGTAAGTGGCTACTTTTCCTTCCGGTATCTCTGCAGCCACGGATAGCACTTCGTAGGCTAATTCTTCATCCATTCATCTCTAACCTCATTTCGTGTTTGGCTTCATGGATTGATTATCCCAAGGACTAGATGGCTTTTCAATCCTATTTATAATCAAAAAAACCTGAGACAGTCTCTAAAATCAGCTGAATCAGCTCATTGTTTGAGACATCTCAGGTAGGAATTATTTAAGTATTCTTCTTTATCTCTTAACACATCGACGGTTGTTTGAACCATTTCTTGTAGCGCATCAACGGATTGGGCCGCTCTCCACTCGACGAAGAAACCCGTGAGCACTGAGATTAATATCGCCAAAACAATCGCAATGGCTTCTATATACTCCCCCATAAAAACAGATAGGATCGCAGCCGCTGCTAATAAGTAGACGATAATATTGTTTAAATTCTCAAGTAAGATTTCATACCATGGTTTGGTTTCGTGTTCTTCTAATTCATTTAGACCGTATTCTTCTCGTCGACGTTCCACTTCTTCTTTGGTTAAACCCGATTCAATATCGGTTTCTAATTCTTGTACAACTTCTTCAACACTTTTTTGATAGATTACAGCCACAGCGACTCCTCCTTTTGGAATTGTGCTTTTTAATATCCTAACAAAAAAGCGATTGCAAAATGACGAAATTGACTTATTGAAATGAATCAAACGAGATTAGCCAAATAACCATTAACAATATCACGATTTACAATATCGTAAACATGTAAATTACGATATTGCTAATTTGTAAGACATCGAACAAAAATCCCCTAACACACAGAAAGTGGTTAGAGGATTTTTGCTAATATGTGATTTTAAGAGTGGATATAAAAATAGAGGGTTAGAAAATCGTTTCTTTACAGTCCATAAGTTACACTCGCAACTTTTTCACAAGGGTGGCCAGCATCTTCTATGGATTGATACACTTCATCTACAAAATCTTTTCTTTCTGCTTCTGGAATGGCATTTTCAGGAATCATAATGCCTGTTTCAGTTAATTTCCCTTCCGTAAGCATTTTTGCGCCAACAGCCATCGGATAACCAGTCACAGTCCCCATATCTGTTTGAAAAGCCGATTGGAAGTGAACTTTATTGCCATCTTTTGTTCCATAGACATCTATCACTGTTCCTGTCCCATAGTCTTTAGGATCTCTTACTTCTTTTACGAATCCACCTTCAAATTCAGGATTCATGACCGTATCTTTCATCTTTTCCAATAATATGTTTCGAGGCGCTATTTTTTGTCCATCTACTTCCACTTCATCCGCGTTCAATAAACCAACGCGCTCCAAACCGACGATAAAGTCCATGGAAGCTGGTGGATAATAGGCACATTTGATTTTGATGTTCTGAATATTTGGAAGAGCTTGAGGAAGTGTGAAGACTTCCGGATGGCCTAAATCATAAAGTTTAACCGTTCCGACATCTCCAAAGACTTGTTCTGGGAAAGAATATTCGATAACGTCGCTTAGTCCATCGACGACTTTTACTTCTCCGTTTTCGTAAGTCGCCACTTCACCAGCAAAGTTTTCAAACATGTGATCCCAGACCGCTGTACCGCCTTCTTCCAGCTCATCAAGCAGCATGCTTAATTGAACATCCTCGACATCATCCATTAAGCTGGATCCATACATAATCTCAACAGGAATGACTCCTGGACTTCCGCCAAGACCGATAATAATCGTTTTGTCCAATTCTTTTGCTTTTTGAATATTCTCTTCTGTTTGAACATTTTCAATCGCTTCAATATCATCGCAAAGATCGACATATTTCTTACAGTTCGATTCAAAGAAAGCATCCATCACAGGTTCCAACAATAAATAATACGGCCCTGTACAATTACCAACAACGTCTACTTCATTCATTAATTCAATCAATTGTTTTTTGTCATGAACATCCGCTTGTACAGCTCTTAATTGAGTGCCACTGTCTATATTCGCTGCAACGACTTTTTCTGCTGCCTCACCGTTATAGTCTGCAACAATGACCTCTTCAAAAGCGCCATCTGACAACACTTTTTCCAAAACATATTTAGCCATTGTTCCTGCGCCACCAAGTAATAAGAATTTCATATGTAAAAATCCTCCTCTTTTATTGTGATATTTATCACATATTTATACTAACATATTTAAATTTTAAGTAAAGGAAGATTATTAAATTAGAAGATTATCTGTAATAGACAGTATAAAACTTGATAACAAAGCACTTTTAAATAGATATCACTTATTATATTGTCATTTATTAGTTAGTGATTATTTTAACATTCATCCAGTTCTTTTAGTCGGTTCAGCCATTTGGTGATGTAACCTTCTCTCAAACAATAAAGTAAAGTCCCTTGAGTAAATCGATCGAGACGGAGGATGGTCAATATAAGTGCAAGAACACATTGAGCATCCATTGATGAAACCTCCGCATTTAATATACTTTGTTTACTGTATTCAATATTATTTTTTTCAAGAATTCTTCTGTACTCATGGACGTTTAGATCCTTACGTTCCTTAATAAAACGATAAAAGGCTCTCATAAACAGATGGGTGATATCAGAATATTTAATATAGGGCATATAGAATGTTTTCTCGCTTTTTCCTGAATGTTCTACCCACTCACCCTTGTAATCTTCTTCAATTAGAGGGATATATTTTGTCAAAGCCTCATATTGAGCCATCGTCATTCTCCCTTCAGTTTTTCCGGAATATAAAACGCTTTCATTATTAATTCTATTATATATGATATTTTTAAAATTAAAAATTCCTTTTTATCTGCACAAAATAAAAAGAGTCTGAAATCTAAGCGATTGATTCCAGATTCTTCATTAAAAGCATTGTTGATGTCATTTTAAGAAATAATTTGTTTGGGGCTTAGTTTTTATTTTC
>DATGSY010000038.1:0-2196 GCA_035302125.1 Atopostipes sp. | reverse complement strand
CTAACTGAATTTCTTCTCCTACTTTATATCCAGCTGCTTCAATTGCTTCAGAAATTGTTTCTAATGCTTCTTCATTTGATTCTAAATTCGGTGCAAAACCACCTTCATCTCCTACCGCTGTGTTTAATCCTTTATCTTGCAATACTTTCTTCAATGCATGGAATATTTCCGTGCTAATTCGGACTGCTTCTTGAAATGATGGAGCAGCAACCGGCATGATCATAAATTCCTGAATGTCAACGTTATTATCTGCATGTTCTCCACCATTTAAAATATTCATCATAGGTACTGGTAATATATTAGCATTAAAACCACCTAAATAATTGTATAAAGGAATATCCAAATAACTTGCTGCAGCATGCGCAGTCGCCATTGAAACACCTAAGATTGCATTTGCTCCTAAGTTAGCTTTATTTGGTGAGTCATCTAATTCAATCATGATTGCATCAATAATATTTTGTCTTGTAACGTCAAGTCCGATTAATTCAGCACTTATCTTTTCATTCACATTAGCGACCGCTTGTAATACACCTTTTCCGCCATAACGGTTTTTATCACCATCACGCAATTCAACTGCTTCATATTCTCCAGTTGATGCTCCACTAGGTACAAGCGCTGCACCAAATGCGCCTGATTCTGTTGTTACTTCTACCTCAATCGTTGGATTACCACGTGAGTCTAATACTTCTCTTGCATATACGTCTGTAATATATGGCATTGTCATCTCTCCATTCATCTTTTACTATAGGTTCTCTTATCTTTTACATATTAATCTCGATCAATTAAACTTTCCCCAGTCATTTCTACTGGTTTTTCAATTTGCAACAAATCTAACATCGTTGGTGCTAAATCAGCTAGTCTCCCACCATCACGTACGTTTGCATCTCGTTTTGTCACAATGACAGGAACTGGATTTGTTGTATGGGTCGTCATTGGCTTATCTTCAAGTGTTACGACTTCATCGGAATTTCCATGGTCTGCGGTAATAATTACTTCTCCACCTAATTCAATGATTTTATCAACAATTTTGCCAAGACATTCATCGACAACTTCTATTGCTTTAATTGTCGGTTCTAATTTCCCAGAATGCCCAACCATATCTGGATTAGCAAAGTTTAAGATTACTGCATTTAATTCTTTCTTATCAAGCTCTTGTAATAAAGATTCTGTTACTTCATACGCACTCATTTCAGGCTGTAGATCATATGTAGCTACTTTAGGTGAATCAATTAATATTCTTAATTCCCCAGGATATGTTTCTTCCTGTCCTCCACTCATAAAATATGTTACATGAGGGTATTTCTCTGTTTCTGCTATTCGTAATTGTTTTAATCCATGATTGGCTAGGACTTCACCAAGCGTATTTCGAAGCGGTTTCGACCCGTATGCCACATCTCCTTCCACATCTTCACTGTAAGGAGTCATTTGAACAAAGTACACATCGTTCAATCTACTTTTTCCTAAAATGAAATCATCAAAGTCTTGATTGGCAAAGGCTTTTGACAATTGAATCGCACGATCTGGACGAAAGTTATAAAATATAATTGCATCTTCATCTTCAACTGTTCCAACAGGGTGTCCTTGATCATTTATTATAACAGATGGAACGACAAATTCATCATATATTTCGTTTTCATAAGACGCTGCAATTACTTGTTTATAATCTGTATACTTTGGTCCGTCGCCCATCCGAATAGCATCATAAGCTAATTTTACTCTTGGCCAACGCTCGTCTCGATCCATTGCATAATATCGACCTGAAATCGTAGCTAACTCACCGACTCCTAATTCATTCATTTTCTCTTCTAGTTGATCTAAATAGACTAATGCGGACTTTTGATCGACATCACGTCCATCTAAAAATGCATGGACATATACTTTTTTGACTTCTTGTTGTTTTGCTAATTCCAATAACGCAAATAAATGGTCAATATGACTGTGCACACCACCGTCTGATAATAATCCGTACAGATGAAGTGCACTATTTTTCTCTTTCACTTGTTTGATTGCTTTTAAAAATGCATGGTTCTCAAAAAACGATTTATCTTTAATTGCTTTATTAATACGTGTTAAGCTTTGATAAACAATTCTTCCAGCTCCAATATTTAAATGACCTACTTCAGAATTGCCCATTTGTCCTTCAGGAAGACCTACATCTTCTCCACTCACATGTAGGACATTATGTGGGTACTCATT
>DATGSY010000037.1:0-8941 GCA_035302125.1 Atopostipes sp. | reverse complement strand
AATCGCTTTTTTTCGGACAAGCGGATCCATATTTTTCATTGAATCTGGATAATCGTTCATATCCCAAGGCATAAAACATTCCTCCTACAAATTCTTTGTTTAGTTAAATTAAAACATGCTCTTGTCAAATAAGCGAATAAGATGCTTTCTATTTGCTTTCTTCAAGAGAAAACATTTAGGAATCAAAAATGTATTTGGTATAGTTAGAATGAATAATAATTCATTTGAAGGAGCATAAAATGATGAAGATACTAGTGATAGGCGGTACACGCTTTTTTGGCAAAAAGACAGTCGAACGACTCATTGAGAAAGGCCATGAGGTTACCATTGCGACTCGGGGGAATACCGAGCACCCATTTGGGAACGATGTAGATCACGTGATACTAGACGCTCAAGAGGGTAACCATCCTGGTTGGGACAACATTGTCAATCAAAAATGGGATGCGGTATTTGATAATGTGTGCTATACAAAAGAAGATGCAGAAGTGTTAATTGAAAAATTCAGAGATGTTACCGAGCATGTGCATTTCACTTCTTCTATGTCTGTCTATTCAGGTGCAAAAGACGGCTATGAAGAAAGTGACTTCGATCCTCATTCATATACATTTTCCCCTGAAATGGATGTGGATTATGGAGAAGGAAAACGACAAGCGGAACAAGTTCTATTTACAAAAGCGCCTTTTGCGGTGACATCTTTTCGTTTCCCCATTGTTTTAGACAACGATGATTATACAGAGAGACTGCATCATTACGTGCGAAAAGCTGTTAATGATGAAACGATTCGCTTCCAAAAAGCAGACGTTAAAGTCAATTATGTCAAAGGATCGACAGCTGCAGACTCCATTGTATGGGCGATTGAGAATGAAAAAGATGGCATTTATAACATTAGCTCAAAAGATGCAGTAACTGTTGGAACTTTAATGAAATGGTTAGAAGAAGCGGTTGGTAAAGAAATTGATGTCAATTACAGCGGACAACGAGAAATGAACTCTCCTTTCAGTACATCGCATCACCAATACTTGATATCAGATAAAATCGCAAATGAAGGTTTTGAGTTGATGGAATTAAAAGAGTGGATGAAACCACTGATGCGAGATTTAGTCGCTGAAATGAAAAATTAACGAGAGATTTAAAAGAAAGCGTAAAATTTATCTGTAAATTTTACGCTTTTATCTCGCTAAAAATAAAAAAGAGTGTTTATCAGCTCCCGCTAGTCCCAAATGGGATTTCAGACGAGGAGGGCGTTCCAGCTAACTCCAAATCATTTTTCAGACGAGCTGGAGAGCTTAACGACTTCCAAACAGAAAAAGAAGAAGAAATACTAAAAAACAGACTGAAAGTCATTTGACTTCAGTCTGTTTATACTGAGGTTTCCCTCGAATGTTCCTAAAAAACAACTATGCAGATTCTACCTCTTCGAGACGTTCGTGAATTTCAGCTAGTTCAATGTCACGAATTTCTCTTGGTAAGAACATGCGAATTTCCTCTTCGTTATAACCGATTTGTAATCGGCGATCATCCATAATAATAGGACGACGAATTAGACTAGGCTCTTCAATAAATAAATCTAATAATTCATTCATTGATAAAGCATCGATATCGACATCCAAGTCTTGATAAGCTTGGGATCGATAGGAAATAATTTCTTCCGTACCTTCATCTGTCAACATCAAAATCTCTTTGATTTCGTTTTTAGATAAAGGTTCGTGATAGATGTTCTTCTCTTCATACTCTAAGTTATGTTCTTCCAGCCAGCTTTTCGCTTTCCTACACGAAGTACAACTAGGAGATACGTAAAGTTTAATCATCAAAATCTACTCCTTTGTTTAAAAGATCTCGCCCGATCATTTTACTGAGTAGAAAGAGTTCTACAATCCATATGAAATTATATATACCTAGAACTCCTTAAAATGCGAACGATTATTTCCAGTTCTTATTATACACGTGAAAACGCAGTATTTCAACCCCACTTGAAAGGATATACACATTTCCATCAAAGCTTTACACTTGTAACGAGTATGTAATAATTGTGAACATAGACAAATAAGAAATCAGTATCCTTCATGAAAGTATGCTAAACTGTAAAAAATGAATGAAGATTTTGAGGTGCATGAATGAATCCCTTATTTAAATTATTATTAAAATTTGTTTCTTCGCCAAGGATTGATATGCAAGAAGATTATGTGTGGGTGAGAAAGGTCCAAAATTTCTTATCCAGAAACGCAAAAGACGACTATCGTGTATTAGACGAAAAAATCTATTCGCTCGAAGATGACCATGAAATTCCAGTCCGCGTCTTTTTCCCAAAAAATATCAAGCATGAAGAAAATATAATTTATATCCATGGTGGCGGCTGGGTATTAGGAAATATTGATACCTATACTCGTGCTTGTGCAAATTTAGCAGAGCACCTCGGTCGTCCTGTTTATTCAATCGATTACCGCTTAGCACCGGAGCATCCATTTCCAGCGGGTTTCAAGGATTGCCTTCGTGTCGTGAAAGTCCTTTTAAAATCAACAAAGAAAAATCAAAAGAGAAAATGGATTCTAATGGGTGATTCTGCAGGTGGAAACTTAGCTGCAGCGGTATCTTTGAAGTTAAAAGAAGAGGGTGAAGACTTACCCAAGAAGCAAGTGATGTTGTATCCCATTACTTATTGGGACCATTCACCATCTTCGCCTTTTGAATCATTGACTACTTATGGTTATGACTACGGATTGACGATTAAAAAGATTACAGAATATATGGAGATGTATGTACCGGATGAAAACACTAAAAAAAGTCCATACGTTTCCCCTTTAATGGCAAAGGATTTAACCAATCAACCAGACACATTAGTGATTACTTCAGAGTATGATCCGTTAAGAGATGAAGGGGAAGCTTATGGTGAGGCTTTGAAGGCGGCGGGTAACCAGGTAAAAATACATCGACTTTTAAATAGTGTCCATGGCTTTATCACGTACCCGCCATATTTAGAACCATTGGAAACGACTTATAAGCTCATTAATGACTTTTTAGATGATGGAACAGAGGAGGATAAGGATGGAGGAAAGAGAATGGATTCGACTAGATAATGCTTCAAGTATTTTCTTGGCCGCAAGGAATGATATCGATACAAAAGTCTTCCGATTGTCGGCTGAAATGTCGGAGCCCGTCAATCACGAAATTTTACAAGCTGCTTTAAATAATACCTACGAAGATTATCCTTTGTTTCATAGTGTGCTCAGACGAGGTTACTTTTGGTATTACCTAGAAAAAAGTGATGTAAATCCGCGCGTAAAATTAGAAACAGAACCTCCTGTCTCTCCGATTTACGAATCAGGGGAAAGAAACTTCTTATTTCGTATCCTTTATCATGAACACCAAATTCATATAGAAGTATTTCATGCGCTAACAGATGGCACAGGTGCACTTTGGTTTTTTGAAGATCTTATTAGTGAATATGTGCGCTTGCGTTATTTTACAGAAGAAGGGGCATTTCAAACAACCAAAAGAGAAAAAGAAAACTTAGAGGATAGTTTTAATCGCTACTTTAGGGAAAGGGAAGAACAACAGGGGTTCACTCGTTTCATTCGTCCTTTGCGAACTTTTTATAATGAACAGATGAGTAACGGAAAGTTTTTCCCAAGGCCGGTAGAGAACCAAGTGGATGAAAAAGTCTACCAAGTGAAAGGGACGTATACAACGGATCACCGGCCAAGAATCATTCATGCCAACCTTCCACTACAAGAAATATTAACCCTAGCTAAAAATGAAAAAGTGACGTTGACGATTTATCTAACCGCTTTATATGTATTAGCGGTTTATATGACGAGTGAAGAAAAAAATAAAGAGACGACCATCAGTGTGTCGGTGCCGATCAATTTAAGACAATTTTTTCCATCGTTTACTGTTCGAAACTTTTTTAGTACAACAAAAGTGACTTATACATTTCAAGCAGAGGAAGAGCCTGATTTGAGTGCTATTTGTCAGGAGTTGAGTCAACAGTTTAGCGATAAAATAGAAAAAGATGCTCTGGAGAGTCGATTAAGAAAATTGATTGAGTTTGAATTTAACCCCGCAGCTAGAGTTATCCCCCGTCCTCTTAAAGATTTAATCTTGAAGGGTATCAATAAATGGAACAATCGAAAAATTACGGTAGCGATGTCCAATCTTGGAATCGTTCGGCTGCCTGAGATGATTGAAGACTACGTCGAACATTTTTATTTTTCAACTTCGGTCGTTCGACCGCAGTTTTGCATGATTAGCTATAAGGACCATTTGAACCTGAGTTTTATTAGTCCATTTACTGAAACATCGATTGTGGAATGGTTTATTCGTTATCTGACAGATAAAGGCTTGAATATTACGATTGATGCGAATAAGGTAACCAGAGAGGAGCTGGGGGAGGATGATTAGATGTCCACATTGCGAGGTTTCTGTCAGAGGCGACTGGGACACTTGCCCGTTATGCCAGCAACCTTTAGAAAGAAAAGAAGGAGACGAAAAACATCCTTCTTCTTTTATCGAAGCCCCTTTGCAATTTAATCGGGAAAAAGCGATTCGAATATTCTTAAGACTCTCTCTCTTAATCGTTTTGGTGTATTTCATTGTCCGTTACTTTTGGACCTTTCAGTTCTTTGGTTTGGAATATGTGATTTTAGGATTAATGATCACTTGGGCAAATGTTGTCTTCTTAGTGCGTAAACGTCGAAATATTGCAAAAGCCATTAACTATATATTATTCTTTGTCTCTTTAGCCAGTGTCTATTTAGATTATACGGATGGTTGGGAAGGGTGGTCGATTACTTTTGTGATTCCTATACTCAGTATTTCTGCATTGATTGCCATGTTTATAGCCATTCGAGTGGTTAATTTAAGAGTGGGCGATTATGTGTTATACCTGCAGTTGGCTGCAATCGTTGGCTTAGTCCCGCTCGTCTTTTTAATCATGGACTGGGTCGCACATCCTTTGCCAAGTATCGTGTCCGTTGTTTTTAGTTTTACCATGTTTGTATCCGTCTTTGTTCGCTATCGAAGAAGGGTGATTAAGGAGCTGAAAAAACGAATGCATATTTAACTTTGAAAAGCATTCTAGAATCCTCAATAAACATTCAAACGATTGTCACTCCTTATCGCTGTCATTTCATTATGTTTAGTTTATAATAAGTGTATAAGCACTAACTATTTAGGAGGAAAAAATATGTTTGAACAACTCAGAAAACTGGCAATGATCGGTATTGGTGGAACAGCGCTAGCTTACGACAAAGTCTCAGGGTATGTCGACGATTTAGTGGCGCAAGGAAAATTGACCGTTGAAGAAGGCAAAAGATTAACAGAAGAACTGATCCGCAATAAACAAGAAGAAGTTAGTGACAGAGACCGTGCAGAAATCGAAGCCATTTTATTAGAAATGAATATTGCTCAAAGAAAAGATATTGAAGATTTAGAAACAAGAATTCAAGAATTAGAAACAGAATTGGAAAAAGGGAAAGAAACTGACAATTAATTTCAAAAGCACAACCAAATTTTTTCTCGAGGAGGGTGGGCATGAGTAAGGAAAATGCGAAGAAAACAAGACGTGGACGATTGACTGAAATCGGATCAGTCTTAGGATCCTATGGTTTCGGTCATATTTACCGGAAAAAGATCGGTAGAAAGCAGGATTCTCAAGATGCCGAAAGTTTAAGGCGGGCATTTGAAGAATTAGGCACTACGTTTATTAAAATCGGACAGATTCTTTCTACCCGTCCTGACTTGTTGCCTCCTGATTATATTGAGGAGTTATCCAAGCTACAAGACCAGGCGCCACCCGTTCCTTTCGAGGAAATTCAAAAAACCTTCCGCGAAGAATTCGATCGTGAAATTGAAGATGATTTTGCTTGGGTCAATCCGAAACCGCTCGCCAGTGCGTCGATAGCACAAGTGCATCGAGCACAGACGAAAGAGGGTCGGGAAGTTGTCATCAAAGTTCAAAGGCCCGATATGGAAGAAGATTTATTGCGAGATATTCAATTATTTTCTAGAATCATCTCTATCGCACCAGAGACAATTAAAGATTTTGTTGTGGATGCAGAAGTTGCCTTGGCAGAAGTTGAAAAAGCGACTAAAATTGAATTGGATTTTCGAAATGAAGTCAATGCTTTAGTTCGTTTCCAAAGAAACAATGAACATCGACCAGTGATTACAGCACCTGAGCCGTTGTTAGAATATATGTCTAAACGAGTGTTAGTCGAAGATTATGTTCCGGGCATTATCGGACTGGATATGGATGAGCTTGTGCAAGAAGGGTATGACAAAGAAGATTTTGTCCAAAAATTTGTTTACACCTTCCTGACTCAAGTGTTTGAAGATGGCTTCTTCCATGGGGATCCACACCCAGGTAATGTCATTATCAGCAATAAAAAAATTGTCTACATTGATTTTGGTTTATATGGGGAACTTTCTAAGCAAAATCGAGACAATTTATTGAGTATTTTAAATGCAATTGTTTTTGAAGATGTCGATGAATTAATGAATTTAATTTTACAAATTGCCATCACGAAAAAAGAAGTCGATCGTTTCGTTTTATATGAAGATTTGGAAAACTTTTTTTATTTATATGTATCAAAAGACATTAATCAAATTGATTTTGGCGTCCTTTTTAACGATATTTTAAGTGTGACGCATAAACATGGGTTAATTATGCCAAATGATTTTATTATGTTGGCGAAGTCTATGGCTGTCATTGAAGGTGTTGTTTCTGATTTCAAGACTGAAGTGAATGTCATGGAAGTGGCTAAGACGTACTTGCAAGAGAGTCAAGATTTCTCTCCCTTAAAACGATTGACGGATGAGAATTTGGGATTAAAAGCCGTAAGAGTCGCTTCCGATACATTGGAAATCCCAACTTCGTTGAAAAAGAGTTTAGATACCATCGCAAATGGTCGAACTCGAATCAATCTGGAGCTGATGAATTGGGATGAGAAAAGTGTCGATATTAATAAGATGGTGAACCGGTTAGTGTTTGCAATTATTATTGCAGCATTGGTACTCGCTTCAGCAATTATTATTGTCAGTGCAACAAGCACTGGTTTATCGAATTTAAGCGTGATTATTTTCTTAGGTGCCGGCTTAATGGGTTTGTGGCTCTTAATTTCAATCATACGATCCGGAACCTTGTAAATAACCAAATATTGTTATTCAAACACTAATGGACTTTCATAAGGTTCATTGGTGTTTTTGTATTGGTTTTCTATGAAAATGAGTTTTACTCTTCAGTAAACGCTTTTGTGACGAGTAAAAATTTTTTACTTGTCTTTAAATAGAATAGAGACGAGTAAAGGAGTTAATTATCACATACATAAAAAACCGACAAGCAGATTTGGAACATCCGCTTGCCGGTTTATTTCTATCCAATTCTATTGTATATACTTGGTCTTAATTATCGGCCCCTACCAGCGATTAAACCAAATAAGAAGACCACTATAAGAGCACCTAGTATAGCTGGTATGACGGCAAAGCCTTGAATAACCCAGCCCCAATCTCCAAAGAGTAGTGAACCAACCCAGGCACCAATAAATCCTAAAATAATGTTACCTAGGATGCCTCCAGGAACTTCACGGTTCATAATGGCTTCTGCAATCGCACCGATAATTCCTCCGACAACTAATGAAAGTAAAAATCCAATCATAAATATCTCCTCCATTCATAAGTATAATTGTAGTTTACCGATATCGTTTCTTTAGTGCAACTGGTTTGCTCAGAACTTCGCTTAAAATTATTGCATCAGCCAACTTATGCCCGTCAGAGAGCTGTTTGATTAAATGATTACTTTTTTTTGCTTTTTTCTTCGAACGCGCTTTTTTTCGGGATTTTGCTGCTCGTTCTCTATTCGAATAAAAAGAATCATCGCTCAGCCCACTTGTGCTTTCTAAACTTCTGATTTCTTGAGATTGAATAGTTGAATCTCTTATTTCATCACGTTTTCTTTGACTTACCCGTTCGTTTCTCCTCTGATTCTGTGCCTTTTTTGTTTGAGGACGTGACATCGATTGACGGGGTCTTGGCCGATTTCTGTCTTTCGTTTTGGAATCGACTGGTTGTTCGAGACTTCGTTCATTTCCTTTAACGTCTGATTGTGTTTGCCCGCTTCTTCGGCGACGGATTTCCTCAAGTCTTTCAACAAGTTCTCGTTGTTTAGGATTTAAATTGGAATCATTTCGGTCCATTTAAACACATCCATTTCTACATTCAAACTTAATTTCTATAATCCGTTCTATCCGTATCGTCATCATTTTCATCGCCGCTCACTTCACGAGAAATGGAATTTCTCATATCTGAATCTGCTTGTACGTTACGCATGTTGTAGTAATCCATGATACCTAAGTTACCCGTTCTAAAGGCTTCCGCAATCGCTAAAGGAACTTCAGCTTCTGCTTCGGTAACTTTCGCGCGCATCTCTTGTTCACGAGCGATTGCCATTGCACGTTGTTCTTCCGCTTTCGCTTGAGCAATATTTTTATCAGCTTCTGCTTGTTCCGTCTGTAGTTTCGCACCGATGTTTCGGCCGACATCCACGTCTGCAATATCAATGGATAAAATTTCAAAAGCAGTCCCTGCATCCAATCCTTTATTTAAAACGGTTTGTGAAATAAGATCTGGATTTTCTAAAACAGCTGCATGTTTTTCTGAAGATCCAACCGTTGTAACAATTCCTTCGCCGACACGGGCAATAATGGTATCTTCACCAGCACCACCAACTAATCGGTCAATATTGGCACGAACAGTGACTTTTGCTTTTGCAATAATCTCAATTCCATCACTTGCCACGGCAGCGATTTTTGGCGTTTCTATCACTTTTGGATTCACCGAAACTTGAACGGCTTCAAAAACACTACGACCCGCTAAATCGATCGCTGCCGCTTTTTCAAAACTCAAATCAATGTTGGCACGTTCTGAAGCGATTAAAGCATCAATCACA
>DATGSY010000036.1:0-4780 GCA_035302125.1 Atopostipes sp. | reverse complement strand
CTGGGCATATGTTGTTGGAGAAGCTACTCAAGAAGTACAAGATCTTATGGAAGTAACTAGAGAAGCTTTATATAAAGGGATTGAAGCGGCTAAAGTTGGGAATCGGATTGGTGATATTGGTGCTGCTATCCAAAATTATGTTGAACCAAAAGGATATTCCGTCGTACGAGAGTTCGTCGGACATGGTATTGGCCCAACCATGCATGAAGAACCAAGTGTACCGCATTATGGGACTGCCGGAAAAGGGAAGCGTCTAAAAGAAGGCATGACTTTAACGATTGAACCCATGATTAATACGGGCACATGGAAATCGAAATTAGATGAAAATGGTTGGACAGCTCGTACAGAAGATGGCGGATTAAGCTGTCAATATGAACACACAATTGCGATTACCAAAGACGGTCCAGAAATTTTAACACAACAAGAAAGTCAATAATTTTAAAACCTCTTTTTAAGCATCTGCTTGAAAAGAGGTTTTTTGATTTATTTGTAAGAAAAACTATGCTTCGTAACCATTCGGATTATTTTTTTGCCAATTCCAAGAAGTTCGACACATATCTTCTAAAGAAAGTTTTGCTTCCCAGCCTAAAAGCTCTTTGGCTTTGGTGGGATCGGCGTAGCCAACAGCAATATCTCCTGGACGTCTTTCGACAATCTCATAAGGAATATCTAAATCATTTGCATTTTCAAATGCATGAACAACGTCCAATACAGAATAACCTTCACCTGTCCCTAAATTAACTGCTTGGGCACCATGATGTTTCAAGGCATAATCCAGTGCGCTTAAATGACCTTGCGCTAAATCCACAACATGTATGTAATCTCGAACACCTGTACCATCATGCGTCTCATAGTCATCTCCGTAGACAGAAAGTTTATCTAACTTACCGACTGCAACTTGAGTGATGTAAGGCATTAAATTATTTGGCACATCATTTGGATCTTCACCAATTCTACCTGACTCATGTGCCCCTATAGGATTGAAGTACCGAAGTAAGACTGCACTCCACTCTTCGTCTGCAAAAGCCACATCTTTTAGAATATGTTCAATAAATACTTTGGTATAACCATATGGATTCGTTGCAGAAGTAGGCATATTCTCAGTAAACGGCGCTTGGTTATCCATTCCGTAAACCGTTGCACTGGAACTAAATACGATAGTTTTTACATCGAATTCTTCCATCACTTCTAATAAAACGATGGTTCCTGTAACATTATTGTGATAATACTCTAATGGCATAGATACAGATTCTCCAACGGCTTTAAAGCCCGCAAAGTGAATCACCGCATCAATATCATTTTCCTCAAAAACCTCTCGTAAACCTTCTTTATCTAGAAGATTCAATTCATAAAAAGAGAAATCTTTGCCCGTTAACTCCTTGATTCGATCTAATACAATCGGATCTGCATTTGAAAAATCGTCAACAATTATGACTTCATAATCGTTGTTTAGTAATTCTACGACAGTGTGAGAACCTATGTATCCCGCACCACCTGTAACAAGAATTGCCATATAAACACTCCTTTACTTTCATTTCATTCATTTTACCATATATCATTTAAAAGTATACGAAAGCTTGTAAATTATAGACATTACAAATATATGTTGATTGTTTCAGAATATACGGAAGAAGAGTAATTCTGTCATAAACTTTTAGTCTTCTTTTCAAATTAAATTCGCAACTCTATGCTATAATTAATCTCAGAAAATGATTGTTAGAGGAGGGGTATAGATGTATACTGTATCGGTTATAATGCCAGTGTTTAATAACGAAAAAACTCTACGGAGTGCAATAGATTCGATACTCAATCAAACAATGTTTGATATGGAGTTAATTTTAATTAATGATGGCTCAACAGATGCATCTGCCCAAATTTGTCAGGAATATGAAAAGATGGAACCACTGATTGTTGAAGTTGTTCATCAAAACAGAAAAGGATTCGCAGCTGCTCGGAATCGAGGGTTATCCATAGCAACAGGTAAATACATTTATTTTGCTCATGCATATGATACATACCATAAAAGGTTATTGCAGCATAACGTGAAATTAGCAGAAGATAAAAAGGTAAATTTAGTGACTTTTGGTTTTTCAATTTGTGAACCAAACAATCCAAATGAAGTTGAAGAACACTTACCAAACTTACCCTTTTTACCCAATAAGGATTGCTTTAGAACACATTATCGCAACTTTCATCATTTCTTTCCATTCGAGTTAAGCAATAAATTGTATCGGCGTTCATTCCTTATGAAACATCGATTAAAATTTTTGAATTTGTCATTTCAAGAAGAGGCATTTTTTAATTTACAGGTGTATCGCTATTTAGAATCCGTCGCTTTTAACAGACAGTCGTACTTTGTTCGTTCCAAAGAGCATTCTGTCCAAGTATCCGAATATAATGAGCATGTTTTTGAATCAAACATGGAGTTAGCAAAGACCTTAGAAAAATTGTTCAAAGAATGGCAGCTAGCGGATGAATTTGAAGATTTAATCTTATCCGCTTATTTTAATGCGATTTATTCAGAAGTACAAAACGTTTGTAGTAGCCATTCTCTTCTTTCGCTTAAAGAGCAAGAACTTAGAATTGAAGAAATTTTACAAGACCAAAGATTACATCCTTATTTAAAACACTTCAATAAAATTAAAATGAAAAATCCATTGAAATTAACTATACTTTCCATTTTGCGAAATGGAAATGGCAAAGCAGCATTGAAAATTGTGAATCGCATGAATGAAACAAAAGAACGAACATCCAAGTTTTTTGGTTTCTTTAGAAAAGTTTTCCGTACAAATTCATAAATAAACGATTTAAACACTAGCTGAAATAGAAAATACAGTTGGTGTTTCTCTTTTTAAATGATACAATTTTTATATAGTAAACATACGAAAAATAGGTTATACTATAGTTTAGTTAAATAAATCACAAGAATAAAGTTGGTATAAAATTATGGAAGAAAATACAAACGGCATGTCTAGAAGTGAAAGAAGACAGAATGGACGAAAAAGAAGACGCAGACGCGGATGTCTCAGGATTCTTGGTATTCTTTTACTCATTCTTCTAGGTGTGTTTTTATATGCTTATTATGAATTAAGACAAACAACAGATACGATTCATACGGATATAGAAGAAGATAGAATTACCCATACAAGTCGAGAGACAGATCAAGTGGACTTAGATGGGGATGCTTTCTCTATTTTACTCTTAGGAATTGATACAGATGACAACCGTTCGGGACAGAGTTCAGATAGAATGCAAGGCCGTTCGGATACAATAATGGTGATGACAGTCAACCCTGAAGAACAAAAAACGACATTAGTGAGTATTCCACGAGACACTTATACAGAAATTATCGGCCGTGGGAACATGGATAAAATCAATCATGCTTATGCATACGGTCGAGCAGCTATGTCTATAAATACTGTTCAAAATCTCTTGGATATTCCAATTGATTACTTTGTATCAGTAAATATGGAAGGTCTCCAGCAAATTATTGATGCCGTTGGAGGAATTACTCTTACCCCTTCAATGAGCTTTACTCAAAGCGGGTATAGTTTTGTAGAGGGACAGCCAACACAAATGGATGGTGCGCAAGCTTTAGCTTATTCACGTATGCGCTATAAAGATCCTCAAGGTGACTACGGAAGACAAGGGCGACAACGTGAAGTTGTGTTGACAACATTAAATAAAGTAGCCTCATTTAACTCAATATTGAATTATCAATCCGTTTTAAATACAATGGAAGATAATGTCATGACGAATTTAACTTTTGATGAAATGGTGAGTATGTTCTTAAATTATCGATCTGCTTTAACAAATATCGAACAACTTCAGTTAAGTGGATATGGGACTACAATGAATGGCATCTATTATGAGATTATTCCAGATGAAGAATTGCATGCTGTCAGTCAGCAGCTTAAGTCGGAACTTGGTATAGAAGATTAAAGCAAATAATTAAATGATGGTATAGAGTATTGACGAAGAAGGGAAAGAAAAGAATGACAAAAATAACAGTTGTAGGTATGGGATATGTTGGCTTAGCGAACGCAGTTTTATTGGCACAACATAACGAGGTACGCGCGCTTGAAATTATTGAAGAGAAAGTTGATTTAATTAACAAAAGAATTTCTCCAATTCAAGACACTGAAGTAGAAAGATTCTTCGAGTCAAAAGAATTGAATTTAAAAGCAACTGCAGATAAAGAAGAAGCGTATGGCAACAATCCAGAGTTCGTGGTAATTGCTGCACCTACTAACTATGATGAAGATACAAATTACTTTGACACAGAAGCTTTGGAAAGTGTCATCGAAGATGTTTTAGAGTATGCTCCAGAGGCAACGATGGTAATTAAGTCGACTGTCCCTGTTGGTTATACAAAAGAAATTAAAGAAAAATACAATACAAAAAATATTATTTTTTCACCAGAGTTTCTAAGAGAAGGCAAAGCGTTATATGACAATTTATATCCGAGTCGTATTATTTTAGGGGAAGATTCTGATCGTGCCCGTAAATTTGCGAATCTATTAGTTGAAGGTGCTGAAAAAGCAAATATAGATGTATTATTTCTGGAATCTACTGAGGCTGAGGCAGTTAAATTATTCGCAAATACCTTTTTAGCGATGCGGGTTTCTTTCTTTAACGAATTAGATACTTATGCAGAAGTAAGAGATTTAGATACGAAATCAATTATTGAAGGTGTCGGTTTAGATCCACGAATTGGTGATCATTATAATAACCCATCGTTTGGTTACGGCGGTTATTGCTTACCGAAAGATACGAAACA
>DATGSY010000035.1:0-7943 GCA_035302125.1 Atopostipes sp. | reverse complement strand
ACCTTCGGATTTAAAAAACATGGAATGCAATATAAGGAAGGTAAAAATGTATGCGGTACGATTGTTGTTTGTGATATTGGCTATCCAAACGATCAACTCGCTATAACCTTTGATGTAAAAGAAACATAAAGCGCATCTCCTTTATTGTTCTGTTTCAAAGACTCTTGCAAAATAGTTTAGGTTGACCTAAAATTAAATCAAATAAGACAAGAAAGACAGATTTATCATAGCTATCGATAAGTTCCTGTGCTTTAGAAGGGATACAAACTATGAGAATGTCTCCAAGCAAAGAAGACTACATTAAAATTATTCATGGATTAAAAGGCGAAGACAATGTCGTCAGCAATAAAGACATTGCCAATAAACTATCCGTTTCTGCGGCTTCTGTCACGGATATGATTAGCCGTTTAGTGAAAGAAGGGATGTTGAACCATTACCCTTATAAAGGTGTGCAACTGACAGAAGATGGTGTACGCGCAGCTAATCAGTTAATTAGAAAACATCGAGTAATAGAGGTTTTTTTATACGAAAAATTAGGATTTACATGGGATGAAGTACATGAAGAAGCAGATCGCTTAGAACATGCCTCTTCCGATAAATTTATCGAACGATTAGATGATTTTTTAAATAATCCTAAATATGACCCACATGGCGGTCTTATTCCTAACGCGGACGGAACAATTGATACGGACAAAAATGAACTTTTATACTTAAGTGATTTAAACATTGGTGATCGTTTTTTAGTCAGAGAAGTATCAGATAACGAAGATTTACTTCATTACCTACATGAAAAGAGCTTTTCATTAAATAAAAGATATACATTACTCGATGCAGATTCTTATGACGGAACGATCAAGATTCAAGAATCAGAAACCAATGAAACCATCACCATCAGTGGGCAAGCTTTAAGTCAAATAAAAGTAACCATGCTTACTGAAGATTCTTAATAAAATCAATTAACTTGTATTTAGAAATGACTATACGATAAGGTTGAGTATAGTCATTTTTTTATGATACAATCAGGCCATTAATCATGAATATTAATACATAAAAAGTGGGATGAAAAAATGAAAAAGAAAATCTATTCAACCATATTGTTGTCCGCATTTTTATTGGCTGGTTGCCAAGGCGAAGCTGTAGAAACAAATGGGAATGAAGATGCTGAATCGACGGACTCGAGCGAGCAAGTAATTGACGAAGAAAATACAGACTCTAATGATAATGACAATGACAATCAAAATGATAACGATAATGACAATAATAATGATAACAAAGACAACGAAACGGAAGAAGTTTCCTATCAATATCAAATTAACCCTGAAACATTTTCTGTAGAACCAATTGAGGGTGCTGAAGAAAATGAAGAAAAATTAGTCTTGTTAACCTTCGATGATGCACCATATGGAAATACCATGGCAATCACTGAAGCTCTTGCAGAAAGAGATGTCAGCGCCATCTTCTTTGTCAATGGTATGTATATGGAAGACGAAGAAGGTTTTGAAACCATTCAAGAAGTCCATGAGATGGGCTTTGAGATTGCAAACCATACACATACACATGCGAAATTAGATGACTATTCTGAAAGTGCGCAACTGGAAGAAATTGTTAAGACAAGCGATATTATTGAAGAAGCAATTGGTGAAGAACCAAGATTTTTCCGCGCTCCTCATGGTGTCATGACCGAGTATGCGAAACAAGCCGTTGAAGATGAAGGCATGACTTGGATGAATTGGTCATTTGGATATGATTGGATGCCCGAATACCAAGAAGGATCAGCATTGGCAGATATTACATTAAACACTGAACTCTTAACGGATGGTGTAAATATTTTAATGCACGATCGTGAGTGGACAGCAGATGCTGTACCTGAAATTGTCGATGGTCTACTCGAACAAGGGTATACTATTGTCGACCCTAGCCTAATCTTGAATGAACACGGCGATGAATAAGCAATACAATTTAATCACTTAATAAAAATGCTTCCTTTACTATGTCTAAGTTTAAGTAAAGGAAGCATCTTTTTTGTTTAATTTTAAACATTGATACTAAGACTCCAAGTGCCAGATTTCATCATTGTACTCTTTAATCGTCCGATCAGATGAGAAATAACCCGCCTTGGCAATATTGATTAGCGATTTTTTCATCCATGATTTTTGGTCTTCGTAATCTTCATAGACTTTTTCTTTAAGTTCTATAAATTCTTCCAAATCAATCAAAGTCATAAAATAATCTCTAGTGGTTAGTTCTTTATGCAGACGACGCAGATTCACTTCATTTCCAAGCATCAACATTTCATCACCGATGATAAAATCTACGAGCGGTTGAATAATTGGATGCTTGTAATAATCAGATGAACGGTATGTGCCATCTTCATAGAGCTTAACGATCTCATCACTTGAACGCCCAAATGAATAAATATTTTCCTCCCCTACAAGTTCAGCAATTTCTACATTCGCCCCGTCATCAGTACCAACAGTCAATGCTCCATTTAGCATAAACTTCATATTCCCAGTTCCACTGGCCTCTTTTGAAGCAAGTGAAATTTGTTCAGAAATATCTGCAGCTGGAATTAGATATTCTGCTTCACTGACATTGTAATTCTCAATAAAGACAACGTGTAAATGTGGGCTAACTTTTTCATCTTTTGCGATCAATTCGGACAATGTCAAAATCAGGTGGATAATATCTTGTGCAATCGTATAGGCAGGTGCCGCCTTCCCACCAAATAGAATGGTAATTGGCGTTTTTGGTACATTTCCTTTTTTAATCACCATATACTTATAAACAATATATAAAGCCATCATTTGCTGACGCTTATATTCATGAATTCTTTTAATCTGAATATCCATAATCGACTCTGGATTAATTGAAATATCTTGCGTCCTTAAGAGATGCTCACTCAGTTGAACTTTTTTCGCTTGTTTGATTTCTTGCAGAGTTTTTAACGTCTCAGAATCATTTTGATATTCTAATAGTCCAGTTAAATCTTCATCGTCTTGCCATTGACTACCAATCTTTTCATTAATAAATGCTGTCAATTCCGGATTAGCCGCCATTAACCAACGGCGAAAAGTGATGCCATTTGTTTTACTTGAAAACTTCTCTGGATAAATGTCATAAAATGACCGCAACTCAGTTTCTTTAAGAATCGTCGTGTGCAATTCGGAAACGCCATTAATACTATACCCATAATGGATAGCTAGATGAGCCATATGAACGATATTCTTTTCATCTATAATATGGACGGCTTTGTTGTTCGGATACTCTTCTTTTATTTTAACATCTAACTGTTCAATGACTTTAGCAATTTCTGGAGCAACTTCTTTAATATCATCAAGAGGCCATTTTTCTAAAGCTTCTGATAAAATTGTATGGTTTGTAAAAGCTACCATCTGTTTCGTTAGCTCTGCGGCTTCGTCAAAAGAGATGTCATGTTCGGTGGTTAGGAGTCGAATAAATTCAGGAATAACAAATGCAGGATGTGTATCGTTGATTTGAACAACGGCATACTCCGGTAAATCTCGAACGTCACTTCCTCGTTCAACTGCCTCTTTTATAACAAGTTGAGCTGCATTGGACACCATAAAATATTGCTGATAAATCCGTAGCAAGTTTCCTTCACGGTCTGAATCATCTGGATAAAGAAATAATGTTAAATTTTCCTCAATATTTTCTTTATCAAATTGAATCGTCCCTGAGTGGATAATATCACTAGATACACTATCTAATTCAAAAAGGCGCAGGCGATTTCTTTTTTCTTGCTTGTAACCAAGAATCTCAATTTCATAAAGGGTTGAAGTTAAAGTGAAATTTTTAAAGGGAACTTCGAATTGTGTCTTTGTCTTCGTCAACCAAGTAGGTTCAATGAGCCATTCATCCGGACGATAGGCTTGTTCGTTATTTTTAAAATATTGACGGAACAAACCAAAATGATAGTTTAAACCTACCCCATCCCCATTCAAACCCAAGGTCGCAATCGAATCTAAAAATCCAGCTGCCAATCGTCCTAATCCCCCATTCCCTAAGGATGGTTCGTGTTCAGCCTCCTCTACTTCTTTAATTGATTTTCCATGTCTTTCCAATTCTTTTTTTACTTCATCATACAAACCTAAATTCAATAAATTATTCGACAGTAATTTTCCAATTAAAAATTCGGCTGAGACATAATATAATTTTCGTTTTGTCTGATGTGCAGGCAGGGATTTTGCTTTTTCCTGCACAAATTCTAAGAGGACACTGTAAATTTCATGATCTGTACATTCTTTTAATGGTTTTCCAAATCGTTTTTTGGCATGTGCTTCTAAATTTAACATGTTAATCTCCTTTTATAAGCTAATTTTAAGGTAACATGGCTTTATTTTCCCGATAATATCTTTGAGTCAGACCCAACAATTTTATTTTTAAATCCTCGCTAATGTCTTTGGGATGGATACGCCAATCCCAATTATCGCCTACAGTTCCCGGTAAATTCATTCGCCCAGAATTGTCCATTTGTAGTAAATCCTGAACTCTATAAATCACCATATGGCTTACAGAAGAGGCAATTGCACGATTCATCATATCAGACACGTGTTCATCCGGACGACGATTTAGATATCCTTCAGCTTGTGTTCGTTGTTTCTCTGAAAGGTCATCTAAATACCAACCATAAGCCGTTGGATTGTCGTGGGTCCCATTGTAAAGAACCGTTTTTTTAATATGATTGTGTGGCATTGACGCATGTTCATTTTCTCCGTCAAATGCATCCTGTAGCAAGGTCATCCCTGGAAAGCCAGAAGCTTCTAATAAATCTTCTACTTCTTTTGTAATTGACCCTAAATCTTCTGCAATTAAATTAATGTCTCCAAGTTCTTCTTTTACTTTTTTAAACAGTTTCATTCCAGGTCCTTTTACCCAGCTTCCCTCCCTAGCCGTTTCAGCACCAAAAGGAATTTCCCAATAAGACTCAAATCCCCTAAAGTGATCTAATCTCAAATAATCATAAAGATTGAAACTTTCCTCAAGGCGCCAAATCCACCAGGCATAGTCATTTTCTTCCATATAATCCCAGTCATAAATCGGGTTCCCCCAATATTGTCCATCGGCCGCGAAACTATCCGGTGGAGTTCCTGATACGACGGTTGGTGTTTTTTCATCGTCGACTAAAAATAATTCAGGAGAAGTCCACATCTCAACGCTGTCTCTAGCCACATAGATCGGCATATCGCCAAAGATATGAATATAGTGGTCATTCGCATATTTTTTTAATTTCGTCCATTGTTCGAAAAACCAATATTGCGTAATGATATGATAATAAATTTGACTGTTATGCTCTTCGCTGAATTTCATTACCCGTTCACGGTCGTAATAACGATATTCCTCTGGCCAGTTATACCATTTCTCCCGGTTAAAGTGTTCTCTTAAAGACATAAATTGGGCAAAAGGAATCAGCCATTTTTCATGCGCATTGATAAAATTCTTTAATGCATCATTTTCAGTTCCATTTTTTTCAATATACTTTTGTACAGCTTTTTCGAGGATGATACGACGTTCGATATTGACTTTGTTGTAATCAATCTTCTCAACATTTTCGCCGAAATCATGGGCTTCCACTTCTTCTTTTGTTAAATAGCCATCTTCAATTAAAAAATCTAAATCGATAAAACTCGTATTACCCGCAAAAGCTGAATACGATTTATAAGGAGAATCCCCATAGGCAGTTGTAGTCAATGGTAAAATTTGCCAAAAGGTTTGTTTGGTTTCCACTAAAAAATCAACAAATTCGTAAGCTCTTTTTCCAAACGTTCCAATGCCATAATTGCTTGGCAAAGAAGAAACATGCATCAATACACCACTCGTTCTCTCCATCATTAGCCTCCAATTCGTTTCTTCGGTAAAATTGACATTTGTTCTATTATATAGAAACCATTTTAAAATCTGTATAGATATGATTGATGTGTAGGATGATCTCTAAATGCCACCAATTTTAATCGTCAGTTCTTTATATCCAGGATCATCGTAGTTTTCCTTCCAACTCTTGTATCGTCTCGAATAAGTTTCTTCCGAAGCTTTCAGCTTAAACATTCGGCATACAGATATCGCCTGTTCACAGTATTTCTTCCCAGTTTCCGGGTCCTTTTGCTTAAAGGCGAGGAGTCCTTTATTAAATAAAAAATCAATGTGTGGCCCCAGTTCTTCTGTTTCTTCTGAATAACGTTCTTCAAATAGTTGAATGGTTTCTTTGGCATAACGGATGTGATCATTAAATAAAAAAGTTGAAAAATTATTCGTTAATATCGTATGAAGTAATTTTTTCGTCGATGGTATTTCTAAATATTGTTTACTTTTCTTTAAGGCTGTACGCATTAAAAAATGAGTGGTCTCAACATCTAAAATGAACCCAAATAAGGCATACAATCTTAACTCCATCTCCCCCCAATTCTCAACTTGCATTAAATAATCTAAAACCGGCTGCTGCGCTTTGAATGATCTTTGATCAAACCTTTCTTGATTTTGATCTCTTAAACCATGAGCTTCTAACACACTTTCAATAAAGTAAATCAAAAATTGTTCCCAACTATAAACTCGAGGATTCATATCTTGAATTTCGCTTTGCAAATTTCTTAATTTATCCAATTCATTGTTGTTGTTGTATTCCTCAATTCTTTCAAATAAGTCGGCAATCTTTTTATTTTTCTTTGGCTGATGAATAAAAGCAAATTCCTCTGAAGTCGTATTTAAATTGTCCAATACTTCATAAAATAAATCGACCGGAATCATCGATTTACCATTTTCAAAACGTGAAAGCTGGGAGACAGAGAGCGAATCTCCTGCTGCCTCTTTTAATGTCATATTTTTACTTTTCCGAATTTCTTGAATGGTTTTCCCAAACATTTTTACCCCTACTTTTTGCAGATATGCAACTTTTTAATTGGGCTTATTTTACTCCATATATACTAAAAGCACAATAACCAAGAAAGGAAGATTTTGATGATGACTTACATCAAACGCTTTTGGAAGGACAACTTAACGGTCGGGATTTTACTCTTTGGAATTGCCGTCTCACAAACCAGTGCCAGTATACTAAATGCTAAAGCACTTAATGCTTTGATTTCACTAGACTTTGAGGGGTTTTTAATCGCATCCTTACAAATGTTTACGGTTTATATGTTTTTCTTGCTCTTTACTTATTTGAGAGTAGTGAAACAAAATTCTACCATTCAAAAAATGCTGACCTCTATCCGAACAGACATTACTGGAAGAATTGAGAGAACAAGTTATCAAGGATTCCATGAAAAACAGGTTGGGACATATGCTTCTTGGTTGAGTAATGACATGAATACCTTGGAGTCACAAGCATTTGAAGGACTCTATCAAATTTCTGCTGGAATTATTGCAAGTATAACCTCTGTGGTCGCTTTATTCTTCTTCCACTGGAGTTTGGTTCTTTGGAGTATGATTGCCGCTGGGTTAACTATATTACTGCCTCGTGTGTTGCAAAAACAAATGGGACAAGCGGCTTTAGCAACAACTGAAGAAAATGAACGTTTCTTAAGTAAAGCAAATGATGTCCTTGGAGGATTTGATACACTCTTTTCTTATAGTATGCTGAAAAAAATCACATCAGATATTAAAGAAGCTTCTCTAAGTTTGGCAGCTGCTAAAGACAAGCAAGCGCGAGTTTTTGGAAAGGTGGCTATATTGGGAGCATTAGGAAACGTTTTTGGTCAGTTATCCGTTTTGGTGCTTACTGGTTATCTAGCTTTTCAAGGTTTACTTTCCATTGGTTCCATTGCTTCAACGGGTGGTCTTGCGGGTACAATTTTTAATACCGTTGGAAATATCAGTCAACAACTCTCTTCTGTTCGATCAACGGAGCCCATTTTTGAAAAGTTTGAAACAATCGCATCAGAATCAAGTATGGATAAAGAAGATTTGCAGACCTTAAAAGACGGTTTTAAAGT